>CBDTUH010000214.1:0-6003 GCA_965363375.1 uncultured bacterium | reverse complement strand
AACGAATCGGGAAATAAACAAAAGGGAATAGAGACATTTTGCTTTTTTACGCTTTTCCGCCTCTTATTGCTTGCCGGAAAAACAGCGATGCCGATTGGGTGATTGTTTGTGATATTGACCATTCACTTTTCTCAAAACGTCTCTATTTCCTTTTGTTTATTTTTTTTAAGCCCGGGTTGCATTGCCGGCGCTTACTACCTTACTTATAGGAAAAATTGCCTGCAGGCTGCAGCCACTGCCCGGCGCTGAAATAAAGCATACTTGTCCGTCAAACATTTTTAGACGGCTTTCAATGTTATTAAAGCCAATGCCCTTGCGGCTTTCTGCCATGTTAAAACCAATACCGTCATCTGTAATTTCCAGCTTCAGCTCCTGGTTATTCTGCGCCAATGTGATAATCACTTCTTTTGCAGAAGCGTGTTTAATAATATTATTTACCTGCTCCTGTATAATTCTGTAAACGGCCAGCTTAATATCCAGGTCTATATTTTCCCGGTAGCTTTCGTGGCAGAAATGGATGGATAGGCCGCTGCTGGCACCTATTGTTTCCAGCAGGGTATTGGTAGCATCTATCAGCGATCGGGTACCCAGCGTAGGTGCACTGAGGTTGTGCGAAAGGTTGCGGATATCGTTTATGGACGACACAATCAGCTGCTGGCATTTGGGTAGTAGAAGCAGGCTTTGCTCGGGCACCTTCATGGCCATCTCCATATAAAGCTTGGCAGAAGTAAGCACCTGATTGATGTTGTCGTGTAGCTCGCGCCCAATGGCTTCGCGCTCGCGCTCTTGGCCCATTATAATATGCCGGGTCATCACCTTCTGGCGGCGCTTTTTCTCCACTATCAGCTTCCGCTCCATTTCCTTTCGCTCTGTCAGGTCGCGGATGATGGCAATAATCACTTCACCCCCATCGGTTCGGTACGGCGCAGAAGCCATTTCACCAACAAAAGTGCTACCATCCGTTCTACGGAAAGGAATGTCTTCATGATAACTTTCGGTATGCAATATATGCTGTTGGGCTGATGCCTCGTGGCTTAAAAGCGAACTAAAATGCAGGCCCTGCTGTTGGGCAAAACTCATTTTAAAAATTTGATTGGCAGCCATATTCATATCTAAAATAGCGCCGTTGGGCTGCAGCAGCACAATGGCATCACGGCTGTTTTCAAATATCGACCTGTATTTTACCTCGCTGGCTTTAAGCTTTTGCACGCTTTTTTTCCGGAACTGCAACAGCATAATAATCAAAAAGCAAAACAGTAGGATCAACAGGCTGATAAGTGCCATCTTCTGGTAATCTTCCGCTACGTTGGCTTCATACTCGGCCAGCACATCGTTTTCAGCAGCACCTACGGTTGCTATTATTGGGTATTGGCCCAGTTGCCGGTAACTGAAATAGGTGGGTATGTTGCGGATGGCATCGCGCGCCAGGTACGAGCCGGTTTTGTTTTGCGCCAAATGTTTAAACAGCGGGCTTCTGCTGATGTTTTCGCTGTGGCTGTAGGTAGAACCGGTACGGCGTGCATAGGTTACACCATCGGGAGCAATCAGGGAAATAATGTCATTGGGACGAATTTGTGCGCCTGCGTACAATAGCGTAAAGGTGGAAGGTGCTATCTGCAGCGCTACCACACCTTTGAAAGTTCCGTTTGGCTGCTGCAGGCGACGGCTAAGGGTAATGACAGGTTGATTGATCGTTCTTGAAACAAACGGCTGGCTGATATAAAGACTGTCGATATTGCTAGTGCGGTGAAACTGGAAGTATTTACGATCGCTAAAGTTGGGCATACTATCTGCCGGCAGGTCGACAGAGGTGGCCACCAGCCCGCCCTGATCGTTAATAATGGCACAACCATTATAAACCGTGCTGTTGTAAAAAGGAATGCTGTTGAGCCGGTCAAAGTCGATTGCAGCGCCTTCTTTTTCGTATTCAAGTTTTAAAAGCTGCAAAATGGCGTCAGCATTTTGTATGGTACGGATGGCATATTGCTCCAGCGCCACACACATGTTGGCATTGCGCTGCACAGCCGTGTTTACTGCCATTTGACGCTTTTGCTGGTGCTGCTGCAGCATATTATACCAAATCAGGGCATTCACCATTAAACCAAAAAGTATAATAGTAACAGTAAGCCCCCTTACACCGGATACCTGATTACGCATGCAGGTGCAGTTGGTTGCTCAATATTGCAAAAGAATAAAGAAGGAAATGCCTGTTAAGCCCGGCGAAGTTGGTGCTGCAATTCATAGTTGTTTATTGGATGGCGTCAAAAGATCAATGCATCAAAAATAAAAGATATGTTGAAATATTTAAGCTGTTCATGGTTATTTATTTAACCAAATACGCATTCCGTTAAAAGGAATTATAATATGAAGCTGCTAAAAGGAAAAACAGAGGTTTATACCCCTTTCACCAGCTTTACCTGGAATGGGGACCGCCGCTGCTCACCCGTTCTTCTATTGATTGGCCCAGCGCATCCAGTAAGGGCTGTTCCGCAGTGCTGCCCACCCAATAATTGCGAGCACCGCGCACCAGTATCAGGTTTTCAGGTGGTGTCACCACATCAGGGCCCTCGTATCTAATTAATTTTGCATGGTAAATGCCATTGCTTTCCGGGGTAACAGAATAATGGGCAAGATCGCCCAGGTACCGCACAATTGCTGTAAGCTCCATATCCTTTGGTGTTTTTCCTTTTTTTTTTACAGCAAAATAGATGCCCTTAATGGTAGAGATGGCCGTAAGATATTAACAACCTAACCTTTTTTAAGTCGCCAGGTTTTGTTTTATCAGAAATATTAATAAAGATTTTCAGCGCCTTTATTAAAATAGCGTTGCTTACCATTTGAGCATAAAAGCGCAAACCCGTATTCCTGGACTTACACCTGAATTTAGTCGGGAGAGCTGGATAATATTGGAACCTGTTAATTAAGGATTTAGATGAAATAAAAGATTTTTTGCAACAAAACAAGATTCTTTGGCTCCTTATTGAGGAGCCATATTAAATTAGTTTGAAAGCTCAGTTCTTATTATTGTCAGTGCCTTCTTTTTTAGACCTTCAGTGGGCTTTTTTTATTTAATCCACTTATGGAAGAACTTGTGTGGATTTCAAATAACACTTTTTACCTTAACAGTTTCTATTTTTAGATTACCTCTTCCCTCATTCATTAGCAAAAGACCTAAGCACGATAGTTCATCTCGTTTCCTATTCAGCCTAAACAATAGAAAGCATTTATATAATCAACTAAGTGAGGAAAAGTCAAAAAATGATTGCTACAACGCAACCTGTAGATTCAAAAGAGGAATTGTTTGATGAATATGCTGCTTGTTTATTTTATTATAACAAATATGATTTCCCATAAGCATCAGGCAGAAGAAATGCTGGTACAAGTTTCATATACCTGCACAAAAACCTTTCTGACTTCAGTCAAAGGCGTCATTCGTTTAGAATATTGTTAATGAACATTACCAGGAACATTGCTATTGATATTTTCTGCAGTAACCTACAAGATTACCATTACAATACAAATTTCTGACGCCTATACATTACAGATAAAACAGTCTTCTCCTTATTCTACTTTCATCCATACACAGTTATTGAGATTGTGTAAGTGTTGCATCTGCCACTCCTGTTAGTCGAAAAACGCTTACAATAAGCAGGAGCTAAAAACGAAAATTTAGTGTGGCTTTTACGTTATATACATTTGTGCTTCCGCTAAATACTGTTGCCATTTACTTATTACTTATCCTATCTTACCATTTTACTAACACACAAAGTGTAGTTTTTTACTTCTACATAGCAAATTGCAAACGACTTGTTTAATGTAAATACGGCAAAAGCACTTTTCATTTCGACAGTCCATTATAAAACCAGACAAAAACCTGCAACCATTCCCTTAAGGAATAGTTATTGTATCGTAAATCCTAAATATAATTAGGAATGAACTCGACAACAAACGTCCTTTTTACAGGATTAATCGTTCTGTTTGTTGCCATGTCATCTTGTGGCAACAGCGATAATAACTCAACAAATTTAAAAGACAGCTCATCTATGACACAACAAGACAATATGCAAAATCCTTCGTATTTAAAACCTGCAAGCCCTAAACCCGACTGGGGCCAAGACATGACAGACCCAATGGCAGTAGTTATTGAAAAATTGAAGAGCTACAATGCTCCTCCCTTGGTTTCCCTGTCAGCACAAGAGGCACGGAAACAGCCATCACCTGCCGATGCAGCAATGGCAGTCATGCAGGAGCATAACATACAAATGCCGCCGAATAATGTAGACACAATGGGCAAGGACATTCCCGTACAAGGCGGTCAAATTCATCTGCGTATATACACCCCCAAAACCGGCAAAGTGGCGTACCCTGTTATCGTTTATTACCACGGTGGAGGATGGGTCATTGCCGACTTAGATACGTATAATGCATCAGCACAAGGCCTGGCTAACCAGGCAGAAGCCGTTGTAGTTTCTGTAGCTTACAGGCAGGCACCGGAATATAAATTTCCCACGGCACATAACGACAGCTATGCAGCTTACGAGTGGACCGTTAAAAATGCTGCGTCCATCAAAGGCGACCCAAAACGTATAGCGGTTGTGGGTGAGAGTGCAGGTGGTAACCTTGCAGCGGCGGTAAGCATGATGGCAAGAGACAAAGGACTTCAATTGCCCATTCATGAAGTACTGGTTTATCCAATTGCCGGGTATGATTTTAATACCCCATCCTACCAGGAAAGTGACAGTACCAAACCTTTAAGTTCAGGCTTGATGAAATGGTTCTTTGAAAAATATTTGAACAGCCCTGCCGAAGGAAAAAATCCCATGATTTCTTTAGTGACAGCCAATCTTAAAGGACTGCCGCCAACAACTATCATTGCAGCGCAATACGACCCATTGAGAAGTGAAGGCGAAATGCTTGCCGATAATTTTAAAAAGGCAGGCGTAGATACCGAACGAAAATTGTACAATGGTACCACACACGAATTTTTTGGAATGGCAGCAGTAGTACCTGAAGCAAAAGAGGCTCAGGGATTTGCAGTTGACAGACTAAAGAGTGCATTCAATAAATAAATCAGTTACCAACTTTTATAAAGCTCCCTTCAAAGGGAGCTTTTTTTAGCATTACAGAAATTACCAGCTTCCTGCTAAGCCATACTTGTATAAGATCTTTCTACTCATTGGTACAAAATAAGTCACTGGTCTGCTTTTTGAGCCGTTCCAGTTTCAACAATCAAAAATCATTAGTTTTTACTGGATACCATACCTACAAATCGTATATTGATGCTTGTTTGCAATGTGCTGCTATTTGTAACCATTATGCTGTGCAGAAGAATGCAAGAAAATGGCAGCGTAAAATATTTATACAAAGCAGGCCTGGTGCCTGCTTTTCTCATTAATAACAAACAGAATATAATGGAACAAGAAAAGAGTATGTTCCACATGAAAGGCATAAGTTATAAAAAGTTTATGGTCATGTTGTTGACCTCCTTTTTTATTATGTACATCGTGATGTTTTTAAACATGGATAAGTTAAGCCACAATCATACCAGCACCACTCGTGTTTATATGCCCCTGCTTATGGTAGCTTCTATGGCGGTGGTGATGATGACGATGATGGGCGAAATGTATCCTGATAAATGAATTAATATTAGAATTATCATTGGCAGTATCGTTTTGTTTGCTGTAGTCCTTGCTCTCCTGCGTATACAAACACTAATCGGAGATATTCAATATTTGAAAGCCATGATTCCACATCACTCTTCGGCTATTATAGTGAGCAAACATGCCGATATTAAAAACCATGAGGTAAAAAGCTCTCTGAACAGATAATCCAATCGCAGGAAGAAGAGATTGCTTAAATAAAAGCCATGCTCAGCCGCTTAGAAAAATAAAGCCCTCTATTGAACAAAAGATAACTCTTTGAAACAATAGAAGACTTAAGTGGACATTTGTCGGGATGACTGGATTCGAACCAGCGGCCTCTTCGTCCCGAACGAAGCGCGCT
>CBDTUH010000213.1:0-6106 GCA_965363375.1 uncultured bacterium | reverse complement strand
GTTTTTATAAAGAAACCAGCAACCAATACACGCAGCAAAAACAGGCACATGCCTATGCCAGCCTGCTGGAGTTGTTGCAGCTTTCAACAGATGATTTTACAGCCGATGTATTCAAAGCACTAATGCAACAGGCAGGTGCTACACAGCAATGGATGTACCAGAACATTTACAACTCCAGGGCCAAAGATTACGAAAATGAATTTAGAAGAATGGTTTATGATACACAGGAAGAAATGGAAAGCGTGATCGGCAAATTTGAAGACAACAGTTTTATTCAACAGCAGCAAAAGGAAACGGAGACGTTTTTGCAGAAGCTGAAAAAAGTGGAAGAAGCTTTGCAGCTGCAGCCTGCGTAAGAAAGTTATTAAGCTGCCAGCTACTTTAAACAAAAGACCCTTTCAACAGAAAGGGTCTTTTGTTATTAATTGACTGCCATGAGGCAGTAAAAAATTTATTACTGAACAGGAGCAGCAGTAGTTGTATCAACTGACATACCAGTTGTGTCTGTGCTCATACCAGTTGTATCAACACCAATAGTAGTGTTGGTATCGGTAGTGATGGTAGTAGTTGTAGAATCTGCAGAAGCATCGGCATTGGCGCTGTCGTTGCAAGCTACCAGTGTACCTGCGATAGCTAAAACGGCTAAGAACTTTTTCATTGTACTTTTAATTTGGTTTTGTTAATGTGTGCGCAAAGGTAATCGCTGCTATCAATTTTCCAAATATTGCCCATTCTTTTTTGCTAACACAGCATTTTACAAAACGTCTCGTTTTCCTTTTAACCTTTTTTGTCCTTTTTATTTTTTACGGAAGAAAATGCGCACCGGCACACCGGTAAAGTTGAAATTTTCGCGCAGCTTATTTTCCAGGTAATTGCGGTAAGGCGTTTTTATATCCTCGGGGTAATTGCAGAAAAAAGCAAACGATGGGTTGTGCGTAGGCAATTGCGTTACATACTTGATGCGCACCGGGTTGCCACGCACTACCGGTGCATGGTGGGCTTCAATAGCTTTCAGCATAATGTCGTTCAGTTTTGAAGTGGCAATCTTTTGTTTTTTATTGTCGTACACCTGCAGCGCCACTTCAATTGCTTTGTGTATGCGCACTTTTTCCAGTGCCGAAATAAACAGCACTGGTACATCGGTAAAAGGGGCAAAGCGCTCTTTCAGACCTCTTTCAAAATCGCGCGCGGTGTTGGTTTCTTTCTCTACCAGGTCCCACTTGTTTACCAGCACTACAATGCCTTTTCCTTTGCGGGCCGCCAGGCTAAAGATATTGAGGTCCTGCGCGGTAATGCCTTTTTCGGCATCCAGCAACAGCATGCACACATCGGCTTCGTCCAGCGCTTTGATAGCGCGTATCACGGAATAAAACTCCAGGTCCTCGTGCACTTTTGCCTTGCGGCGAATACCGGCCGTATCAATTAAAATAAAATCTTTCTGAAACAGTTTGTAGCGCGTATGTATGGTATCGCGCGTGGTGCCGGCCACATCGCTTACAATGGTGCGCTCCTCGCCTATCAGCGCATTCAGCAGGGATGATTTGCCTACGTTGGGCTGGCCAATAATAGCAAACTTGGGCAGGCCTTCTTCTTCCTCCACTTCCTCGCTATCCTTTTCCTTTATCAGTGCCGTTACATCATCCAGCAGGTCGCCGGTGCCACTGCCGCTGATGGCGGCTATAAAGAAAATATTTTCAAAGCCCAAGCTGTAAAATTCGGCAGCCTCCAGCAGTCGTTCGTTGTTGTCTACTTTGTTTACCACTAAAAAAACAGGCTTGGTGGAGCGGCGCAGCACATCTGCCATGGACTCATCCAGGTCGGTAACGCCGGTAGCGGCATCTACCACAAACAATATGGCGCTGGCTTCATCCAGCGCAATCAGCACCTGCTTTTTAATTTCACGTTCAAAAACATCTTCACTCTCGGGTACAAAACCGCCGGTATCTATTACGTTAAAGCTTTTGCCGTTCCACTCGGTTACGCCGTACTGACGGTCGCGCGTTACGCCGCTAATGTCATCCACTATGGCTTTGCGCTGCTCCAGCAAACGGTTAAAAAAAGTGCTTTTGCCAACGTTGGGCCTGCCTACTATTGCTACTGTAAAACTCATAATATGGTATCCTTACTTATAATATGCTTTTATTGTTAGATGTAAGGCAACTGTTAATAATGCTGCCATTCATCTTATTTTTTTTCATTTTAAAAGGGAATGAAGACGTTTTTGGTTCGTCCCCTTTTGTACTGCTATTTAGCTACTGTTGCAATCTTAGATTTGTTATTTTATTTTATTCCAGTGGAAGAAAATAAAATAATCACATTTATACGGTTTGAAACGCTATTCATCAAAAAGCAAAACGTCTGTTTTTCCTTTTAACTTATCAACTTAATCCAAACGTCTGGCCTTCCTTTTAATCAATAACCATACTCTTTCAGGTAAAGATCGTTCTCGCGCCACTTGGGCCGCACTTTTACAAACAGCTCCAGGAAAACTTTTTGGCCTACAAACTTTTCAATGTCCTTGCGCGCCTCCGATCCAATTTTTTTGATCATTTTGCCGCCTTCCCCAATGATGATGCTTTTCTGCGTTTCGCGCTGCACAATAATGTTGGCGCCTATTTTTATTAAACTTGACTTTTGCTTGAACTCGTGCACCAGCACCGTGGTGTGGTAAGGTATTTCGTCTTCAAACAGGTTGAATATTTTTTCGCGGATCATTTCGGCTACAAAAAAACGCTCCGACAGGTCGGTCATTTCGTCTTCTGCAAAAAATGGTTCGCCCTCGGGCAAAAAGTTCAATATGGCTTTGAGCAAATCGTCAATGCCGGCACTTTTTAGGGCGGCAATGCCTACCACTTGCTTGCAGTACGGGCGCGCTTTGAAAAACTCAAAAGCCTGCTGCTTTTTTTCTTCTTTGACCTTGTCCAGCTTGTTCACTACCACTATGGCTGGCACTTTTAATTTCAGCGCCGAAAAAATGGCGTCGCTTTCTTCCCAGTTCTCGCCTATATCTACCATCAGCAAGGCCACGTCGGCATCTTCCAGCGAGCCTTTCACGGCCTGCATCATTTTTTCGTGCAGCTTGTACTTTGGCTCAATAATACCGGGCGTGTCGGAAAAAATGATCTGGTAGTCATCCGTGGTGACAATGCCTTTTATCCGGTGCCTTGTGGTTTGCACCTTTGACGATACAATGGCCAGCTTTTCGCCCATCAGGGCATTGAGCAAAGTGCTTTTGCCGGCATTGGGCTTACCAAAAATGTTTACAAATCCTGCCTTCACATGTAATCTTTTGAACAGCAAATTTAGAAGATTAAAAATTGTTTGGCGGAAAAGGTATTTCGCCTTATATTTGCACCCTCATCGCGAAGTAGAGCAGCGGTAGCTCGTCGGGCTCATAACCCGAAGGTCGCAGGTTCGATCCCTGCCTTCGCAACCAGCAGAAAGGTTCCAGCAATGGAGCCTTTTTTCGTTTAAACCCCTGGTTTATAAAAGGTTCAACTATAAAATTTAGCTGGCACACATTTAATTTTTCCTGAAAAAAGACGTATGATTATTTAATAAAAACTAGTGAGCAATCCAGCATTTTGAAGCATATTTTGACGCATATAGAGGCGTACTTGAGGCTTAATAATGCTACCCACCAAGGCTTCTAAACTAAATACTGGTTCACAAACTCGATAACATACCATGCTGCCAAATGCAATTACATATTGACCTGATAGAGATTCCCGGCACATGCCAATTTGGCGATAAAACCTGAGCCCATTAAGCGGCTAACAGTTCATAGTTCGGCTCCACACCACTTTCAATATCTTCAGCAATACTTATTAGATGTAATGCCAAAATTGTATATGCCTTAAGGTCACTAGGCTTGGTTATAACAGATTTTACCCCAGCGCGTAGTAGCCTATCTTTTTTAGTTGTGGAAATATCGGTACTGAAGAAAACAACGTGGATCGATTGTGTTTTTTTCTCCGATTGAAGGTGACTAAACAAAACTTCGCCACTCATTAACCCAAGGTTGCAATCAATCACCAGAAGATGCGGAAGATAATGGGAATCGGTAATCCGCTGAAGGTGCTTAATCAGTTGTTCACCGGAACGTACCGAGAATATTCTATGAGACCAACCCACTTCGGAGAAAGCCAGCTTAAAAAAGTCCTGATCGTCATCGTCATCATCTACGTAGATTAAGTCGTGCATCTGTTGATTATGTAGGTTATCCAGCATCTCTACAATGCCACAATATCTGCACCATAATAGGAACACCACTTAAATCCTACAATAATAA
Source organism: uncultured bacterium (assembly GCA_965363375.1). Classification (GTDB taxonomy): domain Bacteria; phylum Bacteroidota; class Bacteroidia; order Chitinophagales; family Chitinophagaceae; genus Flavisolibacter. Next base: position 1,815 of record CBDTUH010000213.1, on the reverse strand, counting down.
CCATATGCAGAAGCCTAAATACTTACCTATTGGATTGTGAACCAGTAGTATATCGTTAATAAATAAATTTATATACTCAACAGAATATTGAAACATTTAACTCATTTGTTTGCAAAAGAGTAGTAGATCATACCCATTGATTGCCTAATGCAACCTTCTTTCATTAAATACGACTTGCACAAAAGCTTATTTTATCAAGAATGGGCCAGATGAATTATTCATCATTTAATCGTATTTGACTAAAAAAACATTGATGATTCATGATTAATGACAAAAAAAGTTCAACGTAAATAAAAAAAGGATCGATTTAGTTCTTTAATCGTAATATTGCAATTAAACGATAAGCCATGGGCATAACTAAAACTGATTTATATAACGAACAGCAAAACGCGCTGGCTACCTTGCTTAAAGCCATAGCCCACCCTGCCCGTATTGCCATTCTGCAACACCTCATTAAGGCAAACGCCTGCATCTGCGGCGACCTGGTGGAAGAATTGGGCCTGGCGCAGGCTACCATATCCCAACACCTTAAAGAACTTAAAAACGCTGGACTTATACAGGGAACCGTTGAGGGCACCAGTGTGTGCTACTGTATCGCCCCAAAAGTGTGGAACCGCTTTAAAAAGGAACTGGACGCACTTTTTGGAGCCTATAGGGGCGAAACCACAGGCTGCTGCTGATCTTTTTTTTGGCTTCAACCATCGCTATATTACTATAAACCGATAAATTTTATAAACATGGAAACAGATGTTCAACTTAAAAACCTGGTGCGCGAAAAATATGCACAGATAGCGGATCAGGATAAAGACACCAATGCAGCTTCCTGCTGTGGATCGGGCTGCTGCTCTACAGAAGTGTACAATATTATGGCCGACGACTACACCACGCTGGAGGGGTATAATGCCGATGCTGACCTGGGCCTGGGCTGCGGATTGCCCACACAGTTTGCCCGCATTAAAAATGGAGACGTAGTGATCGACCTTGGCTCCGGTGCCGGTAACGATGCTTTTATTGCACGCCATGAAACGGGCGAAAGCGGCAAAGTTATTGGTATTGATTTTACACCTGCCATGATACAAAAAGCACGCGCCAACGCAGAAAAGCTGGGTTTCCATAACGTGGAGTTCCGCGAAGGTGACATTGAAAAGATGCCGGTGAGTTCTGGCATTGCCGATGTAATTGTCAGCAACTGTGTGCTTAACCTGGTGCCAAATAAAGCCGGTGTTTTTAAAGAAATTTTCCGCGTGCTAAAAAGTGGTGGACACTTCTCTATTTCCGACATTGTACTGGAAGGTAGCCTGCCGCAAAACATTCAGCACGCTGCAGAAATGTATGCCGGTTGTGTGTCCGGTGCCATTCAGAAAAAAGACTACCTCTCACTGATTGAACAAGCGGGTTTTACAAACATTACCATGCAGAAGGAAAAGAAAATCACTATTCCTGACGATATCCTGGGTTCCTACCTGGGTGAAGAAGAAATCCAGGCCTTCAAAAACAGTAGTACCGGCATTTTCAGCATTACCGTGTATGCCGAAAAACCGGGAGCCTGCTGCGGCACCGACTGTTGCAACTAAATGAATTCAATTTCAACCACTCAACGAAAAAACAATCATGAGCGCCAACAACTGTAACCCGGTGAAAGACCGCAAAAAGCTTTCGTTTCTTGATCGCTACCTCACCCTGTGGATTTTTTTAGCCATGGCAGCAGGTGTAGGGATAGGGTATCTGGTTCCTTCATCTGCTTCTTTTATCCATTCTTTTTCCAGCGGCACTACCAACATACCGCTGGCTGCAGGCCTCATACTGATGATGTAC
>CBDTUH010000212.1:0-6115 GCA_965363375.1 uncultured bacterium | reverse complement strand
TAATAAACGGCATGGGCACTTTAGGCGGGCAAGAAACCGGCGGCGTAGCTTATGCCGCGCATATAGGCGGCTTTGTAGCGGGCTTTTTGCTGGTGCGGCGCTTTGTAAATAAAAAAATAGTACTACAGCAGCAGCGAAAAATGGCCCGGTAGGCATTTTATTTCAAAGCGGGCTGTAAAAAAATATTCTCCGTCGCGGTGGGCCGGCAAAGGCTTTTCTGATTGTATCACAATGCTTTCCGTATGCTCGTACCGCACAAAAGGCAGGGCCACGTGTTCTCCTCTTTCTATTACCGGCAAATATTTAATGCGGCTGGCCGGGGCAATTTTTCCTACCACCATCACATCCAGCAATCCATCCTGCACGTTGGCTTTAGGTGTTACATTAAAACCGCCGCCGTAGCGCCGGCCGTTGGCCACCGATATCATAAAGCAGGGCTGCGCCAGCGTGCCGCCGGGCCATTGCAGCGTTGCCCCGGTTTCTTGGTAGCGAAAAATGTGTTTAAGCACAGAAAGCAGGTAAGATGCTTTGCCGGGACGCTTTTTTTTGCCCTGCAGATCGCGCACAATGGCACCGTCAAACCCAATACCAATGCCGTTTAAAAACAATTTTCCATTGCAGATGCCGCCATCAATGCGCTGCGGCTGCGCAGTTAATACTTTAGCTACCTGTGCCTCTACCGAAATATCGCCGTACAAGAGGTAGTGAAGGTCGTTGGCGGTGCCGCCGCCAAAAACAGCTAACGGCAGTTGCAATTGTGGGTATTGGTTAATGAAATAATTGACCGTGCCATCGCCACCCACAATCCAGGCTTCGGTAAAGCCCTCCCACACTTGCGGCCAGTAAGTGGTAAAAAGCTGAAACAGAACACCCTGCTGCTGCAGCAGGCTTGCAATATGGTCGGCAATAGGCAGGGCCTTCACCGCTTCTTCGGTAGGGTTACAAATAAGGGCTATATGCTTAAGGGTGCTGGACATAAAAAAAGCAGGACAATGCTGCCCTGCTAATATAAACGTTTGATTTTGCTTTAAAGCATCTCGTTTTAAACTTATTGATCGTACTAATCTGCCTTGCGCACGCTGCCCGAGCCGGCCACGTTTTGGTTTAGGCTCGGCGGGTTGCCTTTGTAGCTTACATTGCCGGCGCCGCTTACGCTGATGCCCAGCACTTTAGAGGCATATACTTCCGCATCGCCACTGCCTGAAATCTCCACCTCGGTTTCTTCGCTCATCAGGTTAAAGGCATACAGTTCGCCGCTGCCATTGATCTCGGAGCGAAGCTTGCGGGTTGCACCGCTGAGTGTAACGCTGCCGCTGCCGGTTACTTCCATATCCACTTCGGGTGCATCCACATCCAGCTTCATATCGCCGCTGCCCGAAATATCGGCCACCAGCCTGTTCTCTGCTTTTATTCTTGATTCGGAAACAACGCTGCCACTGCCCGACACTTCCAGGTTGTTAAAGTAAGGCGCGCTCACATAAACCTTTATATCCTGCTCGGGGCGCAGGTTGTAGCCTTTGCGCGGGCCAATCTCCAGCAGGTTGCCATCCAGCTCGGTTTCTATATACTGCAGCAGGTTTTCGTCGGCCTCTATTCGTACGCTGTAGCTGCCGCTGCTAACAATTACATCCATTCCGCCCGAAACAGAAACACCATTAAAATCAGCCACGTTGCGCTGCTCGGTGCTGCGTATGCCATTGCCATCTACACGTTCGCCGCTGATAAAGCGACAGGCCGAAAACGATAACGCCAGGAAAAAGAAAAAAGCCAGTAAACTTCTCATAAAAAATTAAGGTTTGGTTATAAGACAACAGCCATCGGGCTGAGGTTACATTAAAATTCAGCTCATTTAAAAACGGCTGTGCGAATTAAAGATAATTTCATTTTTGTTGCGCCGAAAGCTTAAAAGGAAAAAAAGACGTTTGGAGGAAAGTCAAAACCTAAAAGTAAAAAGCAAAAAGTGGGGCTGAATGCGAAACGTTTAGTGCAAAAGGAAAAGGAGACGTTTTAAGCTAAGAGATAAAAAAAGGAAAAGAAAAAAAGAGACTTTTCCAACTTTACGCCTTCTTTTCCTCTGCGCCTTTGCGTGAAAGAACAAAAGGGAAAGGAGACGTTTTGAAATGGCACTGGCTGTTTACAATGAACAACGAGCGACGAACCATGAACTTTAAAAGGAAAAAGAGACGTTTTAGCCTTAAACTAACAAAGCGGCAAAGCAGGGTTAGCGCCATTTTATTACCTTCACACCCGCAATGACCCAAAAAATTATTATTCTCGATTTTGGCTCGCAATACACACAGCTGATTGCCCGCGCCGTGCGCGAAGCCAATGTTTACTGCGAAATTATCCCGTTCAACAAACCCGTAGTGTACGACGAAAGCGTAAAAGGCGTTATCCTTTCCGGCTCGCCCTTTTCGGTAAACGATGCCAATGCCCCCGATGTGGATGTGCAAAGCCTGGTGCAGGCCACGCCCGTGCTCGGCATTTGCTACGGCGCGCAGCTGACGGCCAAAAAATTTGGCGGCAAAGTGGAAAAGAGCAACAAACGCGAGTACGGCCGCGCCTTTTTACACATTGAAAAAGAAGAGGGGCTGCTGAGCAACCTCACCGCCGCATCGCAGGTGTGGATGAGCCACGGCGATTCTATACTGGAACTGCCGCAAAACTTTGAGTTGCTGGCTACTACTGATAGCATTCCCGTAGCGGCTTTTAAGCAATCCGGCAACAGCGATAATCCTTTATACGGTTTGCAGTTTCACCCCGAGGTGTACCACTCTATCGAAGGCAAAAAAATACTGCACAACTTTTTAGTAAACATCTGTGGCTGCAGCCAGGACTGGACGCCCGCGCATTTTATTACCGACACGGTGGAAGCGCTGAAAAAACAGATTGGCGATAGAAAAGTAATAATGGCGCTCAGCGGCGGTGTAGATTCTACTGTGGCGGCTACGCTCATTCATAAAGCCATTGGCAAAAACCTGCATGGCATTTTTGTAGACAATGGTGTGCTGCGCAAAGATGAATTTCAAACTGTTTTAGATACCTACGCTGCCATTGGCCTGAATGTAAAAGGCATTGATGCCAAGCAAACGTTTTATGATGCTTTAGCCGGCAAAACCGACCCCGAAGAAAAGCGCAAGATCATCGGCGGACTGTTCATTGATGTTTTTCAACAGGCTTCCTCCGAATTTGAAGATGCTTCGTTTTTAGGTCAGGGAACTATTTATCCCGATGTTATAGAATCGGTTTCTGTGCACGGACCTTCAGTTACCATCAAGTCGCACCACAACGTAGGTGGCCTTCCGGAGAAAATGCACCTGCAACTGGTAGAGCCTCTGCGTTCCCTTTTTAAAGACGAAGTGCGCAAGGTGGGCCGCGAGCTGGGTATTCCTGATGATTTGATCAACCGCCATCCCTTCCCGGGTCCTGGTTTGGCTATTAGAATATTAGGAGAAATAACCGAAGAGCGTGTAAAATTATTACAAGCTGCCGACGATGTGTATGTTAAAGCTTTAAAGGCACACAACCTGTATGCAACGGTTTGGCAGGCCGGCGCCATCTTATTGCCAATCCGTAGTGTAGGCGTAATGGGCGATGAAAGAACGTATGAGCATACCATTGCTTTAAGAGCGGTAACCAGTGTAGATGGCATGACGGCCGACTGGGCACACCTGCCGTACGATTTTCTGGCACATGTGAGCAACGAGATCATCAACAACGTGCGCGGCATCAACCGCGTGGTGTACGATATCAGCAGCAAACCGCCCGCTACTATTGAATGGGAATAACCTATGATCAGAAAACAACCTTGGAATATGAAAAATTGGATGCGTGTTTTTATGATAATGGCCTTACTGATAAGTGTCGTTGGTGTAAAAGCACAAAACGGTCAGCCGGCCCGGCAAAAAATTGCCTTGTTTGCGCCGCTGTACCTCGATTCGGTTTTTAGCAATAACAACTACCGCTACGGCAGCACCTTTCCGCGTTTTGTAAACCCCGGGCTTGAGTTTTACCAGGGCGCACAGATGGCGCTCGATTCGCTGAAAAAAGCCGGTGCGCCGCTGGATGTGTTCGTGTACGATTCGCGCGGGCGCCATGGCATAACGCAGCGCCTGGCCAGTGCCGATATGCGCAATGTAGATATGATAATTGCCCACGCCACGCTGCCCGAAGTGCGCACGTTGGCCGATGCGGCGCAACAAAAAAAGGTGCCTTTTATATCTGCCACGCTGCCCAACGATGCAGGCATTGCCGGCAATCCGTATCTGGTAATTTTAAATTCAACCTTGCGCACACACTGCGAAGGCATTTATGAATATTTACAAAAATATCACAGCCTCGACCGGGTGATTGTGTACCAAAAACCCGGCGCACAGGAAGACCAGATAAAAGAATACCTGGAAGAAGTTTCGCGCTCCGCTAACGGTACTAAAGTCAAAATCGAATTTAAAAATATCGGTAGCAGTTTCGATACCTACAGTGTGCAGCAGGGGCTGGATAGCACGCGCAAAACCATAGCCATTGCCGGCAGCCTGGATGAGCGCTTTGGCGTGCAGCTGGCACAAAACCTGGTGGCGCTGCGCAACACCTACCCTATCACTATTATTGGCATGCCCACCTGGGATGGCCTGTCGGAGTTTAACAAATCTGAATACAAAGAAGTGGAGGTAGTGTACACTACGCCATTTTACTACTCGCGTACCACCAGCCTGGGCAACAAACTGGCTGCCGAATTTGAAGATGAAACCAGTGGCCGGCCCTCCGATATGTTTTACCGCGGCTACGAAACCACCCTACGCTTTGCCCTGCTGCTGCTCGAAACCAAAAAAGATGTAGCCTCTAACCTTACACGCAAAGGCAATTATATTTTCACGCAATTTGATATTCAGCCTGTGTTTCTTAACAAGCAAAACATGACGCTGGATTATTTTGAAAACAAAAAACTCTATTTCGTAAAGCTGCTCAACGGCAACCGCACCGTGCTGTAATGCAATGAATAGTGAATTGTCAATATTTAAAAGGAAAAACAGATGTTTTTAAGAAGTGCCGCTTTATAGCGGCCTTTTTATTTTTATGAAGTCATCATTTGTAATGCTATTCAGCTTTCCTTGCAATCTCTGATTAGTTATTTCTTTCTTCCAGTGGAAGAAAGAAATAATCACACTTGTACGTTCTGTAATACTATGCATCAAAAGGAAAAACAGACGTTTGAGTTTGTGAATGGTGAATGGTTAATTGTGAATGAGGAAAACTTCATTATTCAATATTCATTCAAAAGGAAAAGGAGACGTTTGAAGCGTTAACCCAACTACAAACCAAAAACTACAAACTAAAAACTAAACTCCCTTGGCCCAATTATGGCTAGCATTCTATAACGAATATTGATATGCCCTTAATTGAATTTTCAGACAAAGGTTTATACTGCCCGGCCGGCGGCTTTTATATTGACCCCTGGCGGCCGGTGGACAAAGCTGTTATCACTCATGCCCACAGCGACCATGCGCGATGGGGCAGCAAACACTATTTGTGTCACCATCATACCAAACCCATTTTGGAAGTACGTCTTGGTAAAGACAATCAATTTGAAAGTATTGACTGGAATGAGCCCGTTCATTTAAATGGCGTAAAAATAAGTCTGCATCCGGCGGGCCACATTATTGGCTCGGCGCAAATACGCGTAGAGCACAAAGGCGAAGTGTGGGTAGTAAGCGGTGATTATAAAACGGAGAACGATGGCATCAGCGGTGCATTTGAACCCGTAAAATGCAACACCTTTATTACCGAATCTACTTTTGGCTTACCCATTTACTACTGGAAACCGCAACAAGAAATTTTCAGCAACATACAAAGCTGGGTGCGGCAAAATAAAGCAGCGGGTAAATCGTCCATTTTAATTGCGTATAGTTTGGGAAAAGCGCAACGATTACTTCCTTGCCTGGCCGAAGTAACCGATACCATTTTGGTACACGGTGCGGTGTACAATGTGCACCAGGCTTTAGAAGCAGCAGGCTGGAAGTTACCAAAAGTGCAACGCGTTACGCCCGACACACCTAAAGAGTTGTTGAAAAGCGCGGTAGTAATAGCGCCGTCAAGCGCAGAAGGCACGCCATGGATC
>CBDTUH010000211.1:0-6134 GCA_965363375.1 uncultured bacterium | reverse complement strand
GCTCATTTTGCGGTGTTACATTTTCTTCAGCTGGTGCCAGTTTTTCTTCAGCCTTCTGTACACTTTCCACATCGCTCCAGTGGCGAAAGTTGCTTTGGCGCCCTTCTATGGCATGCGCCTGGTTGGCCTGTGTAAAAGTTTGAAAAAGCGAAGAGCCTTGTGTGGAACTTCTTTTTTGTTCGGTAAACGGCTGCTGCACCGAGGGCAGCTGCTGAATGGAGGCGTCCAGGTTAAAATCGAGTGTAGGCGTGATGCTAAACTGCGCCAGCGCGTGCTTAACGGCGGCCTGCACAAAGGCGTACACGATCTTTTCGTCTTCAAACTTTATTTCCTGCTTGGTAGGGTGCACGTTCACATCCACCTGCGCCGGGTCAAGGTCGATAAAGAGTGTATAGGCCGGAAACGAATCGGGCTGAATCATTTCCTGGTAGGCACTCATCACGGCATGAGCCAGATAAGCACTTTTAATAAAGCGGTTGTTCACAAAAAAGTACTGGTCGCCGCGGGTTTTTTTAGCCGTTTCGGGCTTGCCTACAAAACCACTGATATTAAGGTAATCGGTTTCTTCTTTTACCGGCACCAGTTTGGTATTGTAGTTGGCACCCAGCAGTTGCACAATGCGCTGCTTGAGCGAGCCGCTTTCGAGGTGAAAAAGCTGCTGACCGTTGCTGTGCATAGAAAAGAAAATGGTAGGAAAGGAGAGCGCCACGCGCATAAATTCATCCACAATGTGGCGCATTTCCGCAGGGTTGCTTTTTAAAAAGTTGCGGCGCGCGGGCACGTTAAAAAACAGGTTCTTCATGGCAATGGAAGTGCCTACGGGCGCGGCCACGGGCTCCTGCTTTTTTACCAGGCTGTTTTCCACTTCTATACACACGCCCACTTCGTCTTCGGCGCGGCGGGTTTTCAGTTCCACCTGTGCTACGGCCGCAATGGATGCCAAAGCCTCGCCTCGAAAGCCCATGGTGCGGATATGAAAGAGGTCATCTATCGCACGGATTTTGGAAGTGGCATGTCGCTCAAAGGCCATGCGTGCATCGGTCTCGCTCATGCCGCTGCCATTGTCCACCACCTGTATCAGGGCTTTGCCCGCATCGGCAATGAACAGTTTTATTTCGGTAGCACCGGCGTCAATAGCGTTTTCCAGCAGCTCTTTTACCGCGCTGGCGGGCCGCTGTATCACTTCGCCGGCGGCTATCTGGTTGGCAATATTATCGGGGAGTAGTAGTATTCTGTCAGCCACAAATTTCTTTTTCCTTGGGCCCAAAAATACAGAAAGCAAATTAAGGTAGTGAACAATAAGTGCTTCTGCTTATAAGCGTAAAATAATAGCGTTGAAAGCCGCGTGCGGCTTGCGTTTGGCGGTGTGCCTCATTAATTTTGACCTTCCAATATCCAGAAAAATGAAAACACCATTCCTGTATGGCCTGTTGCTGCTATGCCTGTGCAGCTGCAGCAAGGTAGATGCACTGCTTGAACAAAAAACATCCGCTAAAAACAGTTCCGACTTTACCCATTACCTTATTAAAAGCGGGCAGCACTATGCCACACACAATTCTTACAAAGCCATAGAAACCGACATGCTGCGGTTTGTGGTAAAGTTTGACAGTACCGCCATTTACACTACTACTCAAAAAGAAAACCAGTACGACATCAACAAGCTTTACGGTTTTTCGGATAACGACGCCGGCCACCACCAGTACAGCGCGCGCTTTGGCTGGGCCTGGCACGATGGGGCGCTGCACCTGTATGGCTATGTGTACAATGGAGGCAAAAGGGAAAGCAAACGTTTGGGCACGGTGGCTATTGGTGCGGAGGTAACGTGTACATTAACCATAACGGCCACGCAGTATGTTTTTAACTTTGGAGATGTAACGGCAGCCCTGCCACGCAGCAGCACTACGCCCAAGGCAAAGGGTTATTTGCTGTATCCTTATTTTGGCGGCGACGAAGCAGCACCGCATAATATCAACATCTGGATAAAAGGATTGAGATAAAATGTAAAATGAAAAATTTAAAAGGAAAAACAGACGTTTCTATTTCTTTTAGGAACGATTGTAAAAATATCGAACCGGGGAATGTAGAAAGCTTTTCCGCATCTTCTTTTAAAAAATATTTTGTACAGTGGAAAGGAGAAAAAAAGAGGAGAAGGAAAACGTCTCATTTTCCTTTTAATAAAAGGAGAACAGTAAACGTTGTCTCACGTTTCGGGTACTGCTTTTTTCCATTTTTCATTTTGCATTTTACATTCCTCAAAACGTCTCTTTTTCCTTTTGGCTTTTCTTCTTTACATTCCTTTAAGCCTGCCTGTGCACGATAATTGTTAACTTGTGCCTTAGTATTTTTATTTGCGTATGAAGAAGCCCTTATTGACCTTATTCGTAGCCTTAATTTCGGCTGCCTCGTTTGCCCAGTACCAAAGCACCCTGTCCGAGGACAAATGGGTGGATTCTGTTTTTAAATCACTCTCGCGCGAGCAAAAAATTGCCCAGCTGATGGTGATACGTGCCCACAGTAACCTGGGCGCTTCTCATGTAAAAGGCGTTACCGACCTTATTACTAAATACAACGTGGGTGCGCTTTGTTTCTTCCAGGGCGGGCCCGTGCGGCAGGCTAACCTCACCAACCTGTACCAGTCCCTGGCCAAAACACCGCTGATGGTTACCATTGATGGCGAGTGGGGGCTGGGCATGCGCCTCGATTCGGTAGAAAAATTTCCGTACCAGTTAACGCTGGGTGCTTTGAACGATGCCAAACTGGTGTACGATATGGGTGTGGCCGTGGGCGAACAGATGAAGCGCATTGGCGTGCATGTAAACTACGCGCCGGTGGTGGATGTGAATAATAACCCGGGCAACCCTGTGATTGGCTACCGCTCTTTTGGCGAAGACAAATATAAAGTAGCCGACATGGGTGTGGCCTATACCAAAGGCATGCAGGATGCGGGCATTATGGCCTGCGCCAAGCACTTTCCCGGCCATGGAGATACGGAAGTAGACTCGCACTACGACCTGCCGGTGATTAATAAAAGCATGGCGCAGCTCGATTCGCTGGAGTTGTATCCTTTCCGCGCGCTTTTTAAAGCCGGTGTGGGTTCTGTCATGATTGCGCACCTTTCCATACCCGCTATTGACAATACAAAAAATCGTCCTACCTCTTTATCAAAAGCCAACGTAACCGAGCTGCTGCGCGATGAAATGGATTATGAAGGGCTGACCTTTACCGATGCGCTGGAAATGAAAGGCGTTTCTAAATTTTACCCCGCGGGCGAAGCTGCCGTGCAGGCCCTGATAGCCGGCAATGATATGCTGTGCCTGCCCGAAGATGTGCCCGCCGCCATTAAAGCGGTACAGGATGCGGTAAAAAGCAAAAGATTAAAGTGGAACGATATTGAAGATAAAGTACGCAAAGTACTGCACGCCAAGTACGAATTAGGTTTAAATAAAACGCAGTGGATAAATACAGCAAACCTGCTGGAAGACATTAATGCTAAAACAGCGGACATCAATAAAGCGGTGGCGCGCCAGGCGGTAACCGTGCTGCGCAACGATGGCAGCGTGTTCCCGTTCCGTCCCGGCCAGCGCATTGCTTATGTAAGCCTGGGTGCTGCCGCAGAAAACGACCTGGCTCAGCGCCTGCAGCAGGATTTTAAAGCAGATGTATTTACGTTCTCTTATAAAGATGATGCAGCCAAGGCCGCGCGCATTCAGCAACATATAGATACGGCTAATTATGGCGCTGTTATTATTGGTGTGCACAACTATAGTTACCGCCCTTCTAATAATTACGGCATTAGCGCTGCTGCCATGAACCTGTGGGCCGGCCTGCAGAAAAGCAATGCCGCTACCTTTTTATTTGGTAATGTGTATGCTGCCAAAAGCTTTTGCAACGCTAAAAATTTAGTGGCGCTGCACCAGGACGAAAGCGCTTACCAGCGTGCCGCTGCCGACTTTTTGCGCGGTGCCGTAACGGCTCAGGGCCAGCTTCCGGTAACGGTTTGCGATATTCAATACGGTGCCGGTTTGGTGGTAAATAATTTAATGCCGGCCGGCGTATCGCCTGCCTGGTTAAAAATAGATTCTATCGTAAACAATGCCATTGCGCAAAGAGCTTTCCCCGGAGCGGTGGTAATGGCGGTGCACAAAGGCGAGATTAAATACCACAAAGCTTTTGGCAGATACGATTATGCTTCGGGTTCGCTGCCTGTAACGCTCAATAGCATTTACGATTTGGCTTCGGTTACCAAAGTTTCGGCTACTACCGTTGCCATTATGAAGCTGTACGAGCAAGGCAAAGTAGACCTGCAAAAAACCATTGGCCACTACCTGCCCTGGACAGCCGGCACCAACAAAGCCGAGATGACGGTAGAAGACATTCTGCTGCACCAGGCCGGATTGGTACCTTTTATACCTTTTTATAAAGAAACAATCGATAAAGATGGTGTGCCCAATCCCAACCTGTACCGCGCTACGCCCGAGCCTGGCTTTGGCATTGCCGTGGCCCGCAACCTGTACCTGCGCAACGACTGGCGCGATACGCTGCACCATCGCATACTGGCCTCGCCTGTATCGCCACGTGGTAAATATGTGTACAGCGATAACGACTTTATATTCCTGGCTTACATTGTAGAAGCGGTGAGTGGTATGCCTATTGACCAATACGTCTCTAAAACCTTTTATCGCCCGCTGGGTATGGCCACCACAGGCTATAAGGCTGGCGAGCGTTTTGGTGCCGAGCGCATTGTACCTACCGAGCACGAAAGCCATTTTCGCCGGCAGGTGCTGCGTGGCGATGTGCACGATGAAGGTGCCTCTATGTTTGGCGGCGTGGCCGGTCATGCAGGCTTATTCTCCAATGCCTACGACCTGTCCTTACTATACCAGATGCTGCTGAATGGTGGCGAGTTTAATGGTGAAAGATACCTGAAGCCGGAAACCATTGAATTATTCACCCGCTACCACACGTCTACCAGCCGCCGCGGTCTGGGCTTTGATAAGCCAGAACGCGACAATGCCACAGCCAGAAACCCTTATCCATCAGCACTGGCATCGCCTGCTACATACGGCCACACGGGTTATACCGGCACCGCTGTGTGGGTAGACCCTCAGTCAGATTTGATTTATATTTTCCTTTCCAACCGGGTGCATCCTACCCGTAACAACAATAAGATTTCCTCATTAGGCGTGCGGGGAAATATTCAGGATGCGATTTATAATGCTATTAAAAGCGATTCCGCTACTAAAACGGCAGAAACGCCTTTGATAACGCAAAAGGAAAAAGAGACGTTTTGAGCTAAGAGGTAAAAGAGTGGAAAGAGGTAAAGAGGCGATTTGAACAAGGAACAAGGAATATTGAATAATAAGGTAGATAGATAATGTTCAATGCTCAATTTTCAAGTGAGAAAGTTTAAAAGGGAAAAGAGACGTTTTCTCTTTTGACCTTTTTTATTTGCTGCCGGTAAAAAGAAAGGCTACACCAAGTGCAGCCTTTCTTTTTTGAAATGTATTTCAGCTCTTTTCCTCTTTTCTCTCTTCTTCTCTTAGCTATTCTTTATTCAGATTATCTTTTTCTGAATTGTCGCGGCCGGGGTTGGGCGGGCGACGATTTGGGTTGCCACCTCCTTGCGGTCTTCTTTGCTGGCCACCTTGTTGGTTGGGATTCTGACCGCGGTTGTCGGGCCTTGGCGGGCGCTGCTGTTGCTGTCCACCACCTTTAGCCTGCGGATTGCCTCCCCCTTGCGGCGGTCTTTGCTGGCCACCACCTTGCCTTGGCTGCTGCGGGCGCTGCGGTGCAATGCCTTTAGGTCCCTCGCCTTTGGCGCCACCTTGCGGACCACGCTGCGGCTGTGGTAATCCTTTGGGCGCTGCTCCCTGTTGCCTTGGTCCTCCCCCTTGCTGACTGCGCTGCTGGCGTTTTTTCTTGTCGGCTTTTTCCAGCATTTTCAAACTAATCTGGCCCACCACATCTACAAACTCCGGTTCCACTTCTTTAGGCTTGGATGAAGTTACTTCCACGGCTTCCAGTTCATCCGGAATCACGTTCTGCATGTTCATGGACTTTATCTTGCGCACCCGTTCAATTGTAAGCGGGTATTGCTTGCTGCTGTCGGGCAGCACGTACCACATCAGGTTTTT
>CBDTUH010000210.1:0-6258 GCA_965363375.1 uncultured bacterium | reverse complement strand
GTTCAAAATGTTCATCATTGGAACGGGTAATGTTTTAGCGTTGGTGCCACCAATGTAGCGGTACAGCGGCAGCGCGGCTTCTTCAGCAGCGGCCTTTGCAACAGCCATACTAATGGCCAGCATGGCATTGGCGCCCAGTTTGCCTTTATTCTTAGAGCCATCCAGCTCAATCATCAGGGCGTCAATACCGGTTTGGTCGGCTACATCGTAACCTAACAATTCCGGTGCAATGGTTTTGTTGACGTTTTCTACTGCTTTCAATACGCCTTTACCTACGTATACTTTTTTATCATCGTCGCGCAGCTCCACGGCTTCGTGTATGCCGGTAGAGGCACCACTGGGAACGGCCGCGCGGCCCATAGCGCCTTCGTCTGTTATAACATCTACTTCCACGGTGGGGTTACCGCGGCTGTCTAATATCTGCCTGGCAAAAATTTCGGCTATGTAACTCATCTTAAATTGGTTTTTTGATTTATAAATTAAAACGTCTGTTTTTCCTTTTAAAAATTCAAAATGTAAAATGGTTTCGCACAAAGGCTGCCCTTTTTCATTTTACCTTTTTCATTTTGCATTCATGTTGTCCTGCCAACCGCTTATGCGCCATTACCTGTTAACGTGCGGAACACTTCTTCGAGGCTTTGGCTTTCGTTCTGCAAAGAAACGATGTTGAGGTTATGCTGCAAAGACAGTTCCAGTAATGCCTTGCGCACGGCTTCCGGCTCGTCAGTTTCTATGCTCCAGTTGTAGGTATCTATTTTATTAACCCCTTTTACAGCAGGCAGGCGCTTAAGCCATTCTGCTTCCAGCGGTTCTTTGAAACCTACTTTTACAAGGTTTGTAGTGCTCGTTTTTTGTAGGTTGGCCAAGCTGTCATCGGCCACCAGCACACCTTTGTTAATGATGATAACGCGGTCGCAAATGGCTTCTACTTCCTGTAATATGTGCGATGAAAAAAGTACAATTTTGTTTTTCCCGGCTTCTTTAATTACCTGCCGTATTTCTACAATCTGGTTCGGGTCTAGTCCGCTGGTGGGCTCGTCTAAAATCAGCACTTCAGGATTGTGCAAAAGCGCTGCGGCCAGGCCTACCCGTTGCTTGTATCCTTTACTTAATTGACCAATTTTTTTATTGCTTTCGCGTGTGAGGCCAACCGTAGTGATGACTTCTTCCACCGCTGCTTTTTTGTTACTGATGTTGTGCACATCGGCCATAAATAGCAGGTACTCGCGCACAAACATATCGTAGTACAGCGCGTTGCTTTCGGGCAGGTAACCAATCTTCTTTTTGGCTTCCAGTGGATTTTTGGTTACGTCAATTCCGCTGACGCTGATGTGGCCGCCATCGGGTTCGAGGTAGCCGGTAATCATCTTCATGGTGGTGCTTTTGCCGGCACCGTTCGGGCCTAAAAAACCTACAATTTCACCCTGCGCTACTGAAAACGTAAGATTGTTGACCGCGCGCTGCTCGCCATATATTTTTGTAACGCCTTTTACTTCAATGGACATAGTTTTTCTTTCGGTTTGCTAAAGTAGCCATTCTACGGCAATGTATACGGGGCAAAAATCAGTTTGTATCTTGAAGTTTGTCGTTTGTAGTTAGAAATTTAAAGCACCTGCAATAAGGGTAAGGATAAAGCAAATCCAAAATACTGCTATTGAAATATTTGCTTTTGTGATGGTTTGATGAAATGTAGGCTTGTACTTTTTCTTATCTATTGGCAAAATATACTTTATTCCAAATATCCTTCTAAATATGCCTAATAAGAGAAAAGCACCTCGTTTGCCTTCAAGACCGTCCTGTAGATAGACTTTGAATGAGAAAGCCAACATGGCAATAACAATCAGTATGAATATAATTGATATTATCATCATTAAAAACGTCTGTTTTTCCTTTTAAAATTTCGAAGCCAAATCATTATTCAAAATCTTATTTAGGAAATAAAAACGTCTCTTTTCCTTTTAAGTTTTTATTAAATCACTCGCCATTCCTTGCGTCTTGTTCCATATCCAATTGCTCATACTCTCCTTTAAAAGCGTACCAGCCAAAAACGCCCATGCCAATAGCAATAGGAGTAAAAATAGCAATGATGATAATCCACGGCAGCGGCTTGTTGATGTCGGCTTTGCCATTCACATCAATATTCTGCGCCGCACCCAGCAGCAGGGCCACAATAGAAACAGCGGCAATGAGCATCCATAAAAGTCCTGATAAACGTTTTGCATTTTTCATAAGCTATGCTACTGTTTTGCGGTTGGATAAATAAAGAAGCCCGATGATAAAACTTAATGCGGCTACACCAATAGGGTACCACAAACCTGATAAGTGATTGGTACCCGGTATAGTGGTAATGAGTGTAGCAATAAACGGCACCAGTCCCCCAAACACACCGTTGCCAATATGGTACGGCAGCGACATAGAAGTATAACGAATGCGCGTGGGAAACAACTCCACCAGGAATGCGGCAATAGGCCCATACACCATAGTTACAAACAACACCATCACGGTTATCAGTCCAATCATTTTCCATTTGGTGCTTTCGTTCACGATTACCTGCTTTACCGGTGCAGAAGTGGTAGTGCCATTATCGGTAGTGGTGGTTTTTACATGGCTGCCATCATGATAAAGTTGTACAATGGAGCGCGATTTCAGTTCCGCATTACCAGGTGTTACACTGCGTTCTATACTTTCGCTCACCATGGTTTTATTATCTACATTAGCCATTGTATACAGTTGCTGAAAAATTGGCCGGTACAGCAATACACCCAGCAGCATGCCCGCGAGCATGATTCCTTTGCGGCCCCACTTATCAGATAGCGAACCAAATATGACAAAGAACGGTGTGGCTATTACCAGCGCAATTAAAATAATGGAATTGGCCTGCTCGTAATCGAGGCTGCACTTGGTAAGCAAAAAACTTTGCGCATAAAACTGGCTGGTGTACCAGATAACACCCTGACCCATAGTAGCACCAAATAGTGCGAGCAGTACCATCTTGAAATTTTCTTTTTTGCCAAAGCTTTCCTTCAAAGGATTTTTAGAAACCTTGCCTTCAGATTTGAGTTTGGAAAACAAGGGAGATTCCTGCATTTTCAATCGTATAAAAACAGAAACAATCACCAGCACAATAGAAAGTAAAAAAGGATAACGCCAGCCATTACCAGCCGTAAATTCCTCCACACCTACAATGCGGCGCACCGATAAAATAACTCCCAGTGAAAGAAATAATCCCAGTGTTGCTGTTGTTTGTATAAAACTGGTGTAGTAGCCACGACGGTTAGCGGGTGCATGTTCCGCCACATAAGTAGCCGCGCCACCATACTCACCACCCAGTGCCAAACCTTGCAGCAAACGCAGCAGCAATACAATAGCAGGCGCCCACCAGCCAATGGTTTCGTAAGAAGGCACCAGGCCTATTAAAAACGTAGCACCCCCCATGAGGAGCAGCGTGAGCATAAACGTGTACTTGCGGCCAATCAAATCACCCAGTCGTCCAAACACGAGCGCACCAAAGGGCCGCACAATAAAGCCGGCAGCAAACGTAGCCAGTGTTGAAAGCAATGCGGCCGTAGGGTTGGTATCGGGGAAAAACTTTTGGGCGATGATGGTGCTGAGCGAGCCAAAAATGTAAAAGTCGTACCACTCAATAAGGGTACCAACAGAGGAAGCGGAAATAATCTTCCAGATGCCTTTGGTTGCGGTCATGGGTTGGGTTTGGTAAGTAAGTTTTAAATATAGTAAAAGCTATTTAATAATCTGGGCGTGTGCAGCGCTGCTCTTTTCGGTCTACATTTAAAACAACTTTATTAACGGCAATGGCTTATGCTGCAACGGGGCATTGGTAAATGGGACCTGGTTTAACTTATCATCAACAGCATTATTGGTGCGGGCATTTTTGGCCTGCCTTCTAAAATATTTGCCTTGTCGGGCGTGTATAGTTTGCTGGCCTTTGCGGCATGTGCTGTAGTGGTAGCTATTTTCATTTTGGTATTTGCAGAAGTAAGCTCGCGCTACGAAGGCACCGGTGGACCTTACCTGTACATGATAGATGCTTTCAGGCCTTTCCCGGCTTTTTTAATGGGCTGGCTGCTTTTGCTCAGCCGCCTGTTTAACTATGCCACGCTTATTAATTTGCTGGTGGTGTACCATTCTTTTTTTCCACCACAGTTTTTAGATCCGTTGGTACGTGCGGGGTGCATTATCATCATTACCTTTTTACTTTCGGGCATCAACTTTATCGGCATTGAAAACACCACACGCCTGAGCAATGTATTAACAGTAGCTAAGCTGGTGCCGCTGGCGCTGTTCATTTTAATTGGATTGTTCTTTTTGCAGGCAGATAACTTTAGCAGTTCTGCACCGCCAACAGTGGCTAATTTTTCCGCATCGGTACTGCTACTCATTTTTGCTTTTGGCGGCTTTGAGTCGGTGCTGGTAAATAGCGGTGAAATAAAAACACCACGAAAGAATTTACCTTTTGCCCTACTGACAGCTACACTTATTGTTACGTTTTTTTACTGCGGCATACAACTGGTTTCTATTGGCACTTTACCTACATTGGCTACTTCAGAAAAACCACTGGCAGAAGCCACGCAGGCCTTTATGGGCCCTTGTGGCAGTGCGCTGATAATAACAGGAGCTTTTATTTCTATAACCAGTACGCTGCATGTGCTGATGCTGAGTGGCTCGCGGCTGCCTTATGCATTGAGCCAGGAAGGTCAGTTTCCAAAACTATTTTCTACTGTTCATCCCAAATACGCTACGCCGGTGGCATCGCTGTTTTTGTTTACTGTTCTGGTAACGGCAGCTTCGCTTGCATGGTAGCTCATGCGTGCGCTTACCATTGCTGTAAATATTCGTTTACTAATGTACATGGCCGTGTGTGCAGCCCTTATAAAGCTGCGGCGCCAAAAGGAAAAAGAGACGTTTTATAAAGTGCCGTTTGGCTGGGCGCTGGCACTTGGGGGCATTGCCATTTCTGTTTACCTGCTCACCAAAACCGAGTGGCAGGAGCTGCGCGATTTTCTGTTGGTGGCCGGTGCCTGTATTGCCGTTTATTTTATTCAAAAGGGAAAAGAGACGTTTACAAAACAGTAGTTTTAAAACGTCTCTTTTCCCTTTTAATAATCAGCTGCTGTATTAAGCAACTGCGTTAATCGAAGTCGAAAAAGTCGGACAAAAAGCCTTTCTTTTTTTTGTGCTTGTAATACTTATCGTTGTAAGGATATTGCTGGTTGCCGTAGGGCCGTTGCTGCTGTGTGTAGGTATTGTCGCGGTAGGGCTGTTGCGGCGGTGGCGGTACCGGTTGCTGGTTATTGAAGTCATCATTTTCGGGCTGCTGCGAATAGGCCGCCGAGCGTTCAATAATCTTATCCAGCTCACCCCTGTCCAGCCACACACCGCGACATTTAGGGCAATAATCTATTTCTATTCCCTGGCGGTCTGCCATGACCAGGGTTTCGTTACAGTTAGGGCAATTCATATGTTAAGTGTTTGGGTGAAGTTACGCATTAGGCTTTGTAGCTGTTGTTACAAAAACACAAATCTAGCCGTAAAAAGATTTTCAAAAAACCTGCTTTTACCGGTCTTTGGTAGCTACTGCAATTTTAGAATCGGCCGTGCCATAGTACAAAAACCATTTGCCTTTATAGGGAACCAGGCCTTCAACAAAGCACACATGCGCTACCTGCCCGGTCATCTCGTAGGGCTTATCGGGTTTTATAAAATAGTTGTTCAGCCGCTTTACTACTTTGGTAGGGTCGTTGGCATCAATAAGCACCTGCCCGGCGGCATAGGTGCCTTCCGCAAGGCTTGTATCGCCAATGCCCGTTACATTGCGACTGTTGTAGATAAGTACAATGCCTTGATCGGTAAGCAGGGCCGGGGGGCCGGGCTCTACCAGGTCGCTGTCAAATTTGCCTTGCCGCGGACCAAATACAATTTTCATTTCCGGAATTTCTTTAGCATTGTGGCGCAGTTCTATTGAGGGCTTTTCGCCTTCGGCATACAGCACCGGCGTCCAGTGGATAAGATCGTCGGATGTGGCCGCCCAAATGTTTACATCGCCCCAGTACATCCAGTATTTGCCCTTTACTTTTTGCGCTACAATAGCACCATCATCCTGGTAGCTGCTGACAATAGCGCCCGATTTGCTCCAGGTGGCCTTATATTTTCCATCATAGGCGCGGGCAAAAGCAGCACTATGCTTGGTCCAGCGGTGCAGGTCTTTGGAAGAAGCCACCAGCAGCCTTGCTTTATCGC
>CBDTUH010000209.1:0-6261 GCA_965363375.1 uncultured bacterium | reverse complement strand
TTTATTCATTTACAATGGTTGTTCCCGCAGTGTTGTTAATCAACTGTTGCAGCTCTTCTGCACGGCCTATAATCACTTTTTGCACACCACTTTGCAAAGCGGCAAAGGCATTATCCAATTTTGGAATCATACCCGCAAATATTTTTCCTTCATCTTTTAATTGTCGGTAGTAACCTTGATTAAGGATTTTGATAACGGTGTTTTCGTCATCTGCGTTTAAGAGCACACCTGCTTTTTCAAAAGAGTAAATAAGTTGCATGCTATAATCTTTGCTTAATGCTTTGGCTATTTCCTGAGCAATGGTATCGGCATTGGTGTTTAACAATAGCCCTTTGCCATCGTGTGTAATAGGGCAGAATACCGGTGTAATACCTTGCTGCAAAAGGAAAAGGAGACGTTTTGCATTAACGCTGTCAACATCGCCCACAAAGCCATAATCAAGACCCGCGTTTGGCCTTTTGTGTGCTTTAATGATGTTACCATCAGCACCGCTTATACCCATGGCATCTGCACCATTGGCCTGCAGGCTCGCCACAATGTTTTTATTAATAAAGCCGGCATACACCATGGTTACTACCTTTAACGTTTCTGCATCAGTAATGCGGCGGCCGTCAACTAATTGTTGTTCGATTCCCAGCTGCGCGGCCATAGCAGTAGCCAGTTTGCCACCTCCGTGCACCAATATTTTAGGTTCTTTAATGGTTGCAAAAACGTCTAAAAATCCTTTTAACTTTTGCGCATCATCTATAATGTTACCGCCAATTTTTACCACGTACAACGTTTGCATCAGCGACTTTTTTGGATGGTTAGAATTTCGCTGAGTACAGCTTGCGCCGCCCATACGCGGTTACTCGCTTCTTCAGTAACAATACTATTAGGTCCGTCCAAAATCTCATCGCTTAATTCTACGTTGCGGCGCACCGGCAGGCAGTGCATAACTTTTGCACCATTGGTCAATTGGAGCTGTTCTTCGGTCAGCATCCAGTCCGGGTCGTTGCAATATATTTTACCATAATCGTTATACGTGCTCCAGTTTTTTACATACACAAAGTCGGCATCCTTCAAAGCTTCATCCTGGTCTGTAATAATGGTAGCGCCTTTGGTAAACTTTTCGTCTAGTTCATAATCTTCCGGGTGGGTGATTACAAAATCAGCGCCGCCCCAGGCGTTTATCCATTGCGCAAAAGAATTGGCTACGCACTGCGGTAGCGGCTTTACATGCGGTGCCCAGGTGAGTACAATTTTTGGCTTGCGCTGCTCTTTAAAATTTTCTGTAATAGTAATTACATCGGTAAGGCTTTGCAGCGGGTGCAGGGTGGCACTTTCCAAACTTACCACCGGTATGCCGGCATATTTTATAAACTGGTTAATGTATAATTCGCTGTAATCGTCTTCTTTATTTTTAAGCGAAGGAAAAGTGCGGATGGCCAGCACATCAAAATACTTTCCGAAAATGGGCGCCGCATCTTTTACATGCTCCACGGTGCTGCCGCTCATAATGGATTCTTCTTCAAATTCCAGTGCCCAGCCTTCCTGTCCTACATTAAAAACAATGGCTTCCATACCCAGGTTTTGCGCCGCTATTTGGGTGCTCAGGCGGGTGCGCATGCTGGGATTTAAAAACAGGCATCCAATGCGTTTTCCCTTTCCCAGTTTGCTATCTTTAAATGGATCGGCTTTGTACGAAAGGGCTTTTTGCACCAGGGCATTGATGTCGGTAACATCGTTGGCGGATACAAAATGCGGCGTGCCTGCGGAAGAAGTTTTTAATAAGGAACCATTATTCATTTATATTCTATAAAGTTTTTAAAACGTTTTTGTTTCATGCTATTAAAAGAAAAAAGAGACGTTTTTGTTATCATCTATTGTACTACTATTATACTTGTGTTGTGTCACTCACTTGTGGGTTTTGCATGCTATGCAGCTGGCTAACTGACTTTTGCAGCGCCTCCAAAAACGTCTGTATTTCCTTTTGTCTAATATTCAATGCCGGCAGCAAACGAATAACAGCCGGCTTTGCTTCTCCGGTAAATATTTTGTATTCGTTGAGCAGAAGTGATTTTAAATCTTTAAATTCTGCCGGTACATCAAAACCAATCATCAGACCTTTACCGCGCACGTTTTGTAAGCCATCAATATTTTTCAACTGCTCCATTAAATAAGCACCATTCACCGTGGCCTGTTGTAAAAGGTTTTCGCTTTCCATTACTTCCAGTACAGCCAGTGCCGCCGCGCAGGCCAAATGGTTGCCACCAAATGTAGTACCCAGCATGCCATGTTTTGGTTGTAAGTGCGGCGCTATCAATATGCCTCCAATTGGGAAACCATTGCCCATGCCTTTGGCCATTGTATAAATGTCGGCCTGCAAACCGCAATGGTCGAAAGCAAAAAACTTTCCGGTACGGCCATAACCGCATTGCACTTCATCTGCAATCAGCACAGCACCGTTATTGTTACACAATTGGCGGATGGTTTGTAAAAAAGAATCCGTTGCAACTGTGATTCCACCTACACCTTGTATGCTTTCAATAATAATAGCACAAACTTCTTTACCATTGTTTTGAAAATATTCCTTTAGCGCCTCTTCATCATTAAAAGGTAGAAAATGGATGTTGTCGGTTTCGTTTACAGGAGCAATAATTGCCGGGTTATCGGTAGCGGCAACAGCCAATGATGTGCGGCCATGAAACGCTTTTTTAAACGCCACTACCTTTTTTCTGCCGGTATGAAAGGAGGCTAGCTTTAATGCATTTTCGTTAGCCTCGGCACCGCTGTTACACAGGAACAACTGGTAATTTTCTTTGCCACTTACTTTACCTAATTTATCGGCTAGTTGTTGTTGTATTGGAATGATAACCGAGTTGGAATAAAATGCGATTTGGTGCATTTGGTCTTCTATTCGTTTTACCCAGTGCGGATGTGTATGGCCAATAGAAATCACCGCATGACCGCCATACATATCTAAATATTGTGTGCCCTTATCATCCCAAACAAAGGAGCCGCTAGCTTTTACAATGTTGATGTTGTTGAGCGGGTAAACATCGAATAGTTTCATAATGTTTTTATTGTTTCTATTACTTTTAGAAATAGTTCGCTTTTAAATGTAATCCGGCACATTCATCTAATCCAAAAAGCAAGTTCATGTTTTGCACCGCTTGTCCGCTAGCGCCTTTCAATAAATTGTCAATAGCAGAATGCACCACCAGCTTGGTTCCAACTTTTTCCAGTTGAATAACACATTTGTTGGTGTTGACTACCTGCTTTAAAAAAATGGCTTCCTGGCTTATAATCGTAAACGGATGATCGGCATAAAAATCTTCGTAAAGTGTTACCAGTTCTTCCAGCTTTTTATCGCAATCTATTTGCGATGAAATAAAAATGCCGCGCGTAAAATCGCCACGCCAGGGCACAAATGAAATTTCGATGGCTGGTGAAGGCTGCAATTGCAAAAGCGACTGGCCAATTTCGTCGAGGTGCTGATGCGTTAAGGTTTTGTAGGCCTGTATGTTGTTGGCGCGCCAGCTAAAATGTGTGGTGGCAGAAGGGCTTTGCCCCGCACCGGTAGAGCCGGTAATGCCTGTTGTATACACATCGGTCAACAAGTTGGCTTTTGCAAGTGGCAGCAAGCCTAATTGCAGGCCGGTAGCAAAGCAGCCGGGGTTGGCAATATATTGTGCGCTTTTTATTTGTTCTTTATTCAGTTCGGGCAAACCATATACAAATGGCTTGTTGTTAAACATTGGCAATTCACCTTCTTGCAGCAAACGGAAATCCTGCGACAGGTCGATGACTTTGATGTGATCGGCAATCTTATTTTGATCTAAAAACTTTTTGGCTTCGCCATGACCCACACATAAAAACAGAACATCGATATCGTCTTGCAGATCGCTGGAAAATTTTAGTTCAGTTTCGCCTAATAAATCCTGGTGAACGGAATAAACACTATTACCGGCATTGCTACGGCTGTTGATAAAATGGATTTCAACATTAGGATGATGGATGAGCAACCGAATCAATTCGCCGCCGGTGTAACCTGCACCACCCACAATTCCCGCCTTGATTTTTTTTACTTCGGCCATGATATCTTAAAACGTCTGTTTTTCCTTTTAATGAATATTGATATAAATGAAAATGTGTGCCACACAATAGGTGCGGAAATTTTATTATGAAACCGATTTCAAAACGTCTCTATTTCCTTTTGATGTAGCAATTTGTTAAAAGGAAAAGGAGACGTTTTGAGAAACTTACTTTTCGCCTTTCATGATTTCCTGCACCTGGTAAAAAATGGACGTTTGGTTGCCAAATATTTTAGTAAAGCCGCGCACATCATCACCGGTAAAGCCCGTATTCATTTCGCCATATTTGCCAAACTTGCTGCTCATTAAATCATAAGGCGATTCAATACCTATGATTTGAAAACGATACGGCAGCAATTGCACAAACACATCGCCTGAAACGGTTTTTTGCGAGCTTTCCAGAAAGGCTTCCATATCGCGCATTACGGGATCGAGGATTTGACCTTCGTGTAGCCAGTTGCCGTAAAATTGAGCAATTTGGTCTTTCCACGAAAGCTGCCATTTGCTCAGCACATGTTTCTCTAATGCATGATGCGCTTTAATGATAACCATAGGCGCAGCGGCTTCAAAACCCACACGGCCTTTAATGCCAATAATAGTATCGCCCACATGTATATCGCGGCCAATGCCGTAAGGTCCGGTTATAGTTTGTAAATGTTGGATGGCTTCTGTTGGGTGTGTAAAAGTTTTATCGTTCACCGCTTTCAGTTCGCCTTTTTCAAAAGTGAGTTTGACTTCCTGCGCATCGGTAGCAGTTACCTGTGTAGGCCAGGCTTCTTCGGGTAAAATGCCTTTTGAATTTAATGTTTCTTTTCCACCAACAGAAGTTCCCCACAAGCCTTTATTGATAGAGTACATCGCCTTTTCAAAAGCCATTTGCACGCCTTTGTTTTTCAGGTATTCAATCTCCTGTTCGCGGCTCAATTTTAAATCACGAATGGGCGTAATAATCTCCACGCCGGGAATCATAATATGAAAAATCATATCAAAGCGCACCTGGTCGTTACCGGCGCCGGTACTGCCATGTGCTACAGCCTGCGCGCCCAGTGTTTTGGCGTGTTCTGCAATATGTAAAGCCTGGCTCAGGCGCTCGGCACTTACACTCAGCGGGTAGGTATTATTTTTTAAAACATTGCCGTAAATGAGGTATTTGATGATGCGATCGTAATAGCTTATTACCGCATCAACGGTAGTATGTGTTTTTACACCCAGTTTGTAAGCATGCGCTTCAATCTCTTTTAATTCTTCTGCCGTAAATCCGCCGGTGTTTACAATAATGCTGTGCACCTCGTAACCTTTTTCTTCGGTCAGGTATTTAACACAAAATGAGGTATCCAATCCGCCACTAAAACCCAGCACCACTTTTGCACCTTTCTGTAATTCTTTTGCTGAAATCTTTGCTTCCATGCTTGTTATGTTCTTTTTATAAAACGTCTGAAATTCCTTTTAAAAATTAAAGAAATAATGCAACATCGACTTGGGTTTACCTGCCTTGCCTTCTACCGTTTTACGCTTGAGTGCTTTTAGCAGGCGCCATTGTTTAAAACGCATCAGCCGCTCGTACACCTTGCTTTTTTCCTGGAAGTGCTCCTTGGTTTCTTCCGGCTCGTAGTGGTCTTTGGGATCGTAGAGCATGCCGGTGCACAGGCAGTTTTTGCGATCTTTGCTCATCAGTATTTCATAATTCACACAGCTTTTGCAGCCGGCCCAAAAGGCTTCGTCCTGCGTTAGTTCGCTATAGGTTACGGGCTCGTAACCCAGGTCGCTGTTGATTTTCATAACCGCCAGGCCGGTGGTGAGACCAAAGATTTTTGCTTCGGGGTATTTTTTTCTACTGAGGTTAAATACTTTTTGCTTGATGCCTTTGGCCACGCCGCTTTTACGAAAAGCCGGCGCTACAATAAGGCCTGAATTGGCCACGTACTCGCCATGGCTCCAGGTTTCGATATAGCAAAAGCCTACCCAGGTGCCTTCTTCGGTAACCGCAATAACCGCCTTGCCTTCATCAATTTTCTGAGAGATATATTCGGGAGTGCGTTTGGCAATGCCGGTACCGCGTGCCTGTGCCGAGGCTTCCATTTCATCCACAATGGTTCGCGAATACACTTTATCGGCAGGCGTAGCCTCCCTGATAATGATTTGTTGATTATCCACGTTTAAAAAGAAATATTATAGGCCAGAAATA
>CBDTUH010000208.1:0-6273 GCA_965363375.1 uncultured bacterium | reverse complement strand
CCTTGCTGAGTACGACGAATTCCGGCTGGTTCAGGAAGATTACATGCTGGTAGGTCACCGTAGTGGCCGCAAGTTCCGCATGGGCGACAAAGTGCGTATCAAAGTAGTAGCAGCCAACCTGGAAAAACGACAGTTGGATTATGAGTGGGTATTAACACCATCTTTAGATGAAGCAGAAGAAGGGCCTGAAAAAACTGTTAAGCAAAAACACAAAAAGAAAAAGCACGACCACTAACTTTGGTTCATGCATTCATTTGAAGCTTTAGCAGCGCAGTTTACCACGCAGTTTGAAACAAACCATTTTCCGGCAGCGCCGGCCACGCTATATGAACCCAACCGCTATTTTTTGCAGATGGGCGGCAAGCGGGTGCGCCCTGTGGCCTGCCTCATGGGCAACGAGCTATTCGACAACATCAGCCCAGATGCATGGAAGGTGGCGTCTGCCATTGAGTTGTTTCACAATTTTACCCTAATACACGATGATATTATGGACAATGCGCCGCTGCGGCGCAACCGCGAAACACTGCACCAGAAATATGGTAGTAGTACTGCTTTGTTGGCCGGCGATGTAATGCTGGTAAAAGCCTATGATTATTTAAATGAAATTTCCGGCAGCTATTTGCGCAGCATTGTAAACCTGTTTAACAAAACAGCGCGTGAGGTGTGCGAAGGGCAACAGCTGGATATGGATTTCGAAAAATCGGCTGAAGTGCCATTTGAAGATTACCTGCACATGATCAACCTTAAAACGTCTGTCTTGCTGGCCGGCAGCCTGCAGATGGGCGCCATTTTGGGTGGTGCTGGCGAGCGCAATCAACATTTGTTGTACGAGTTCGGCCGTAAAATAGGATTAGCTTTTCAAATACAGGATGATTATCTGGATGCCTTTGGCGACCCGCAAAAATTTGGTAAGCAGGTAGGTGGCGACATTAAGGCCAATAAAAAAACCTTTTTATTGATACATGCCCTGCAGGTGGCCACAGGAGCCCAAAAAGAGGATTTGCAAAACTTGCTCCAAACTGATGCGCCTGATAAAGTGGGCCGCGTGTTGGCTATTTTTAAAGCCTGTGAAGTAGATGCATGGGCGCAGCAGCTAAAAGAACAATACATCAATGAAGCTTACACACACTTGGAGGATATAGCGGTGCTATCAAAAAGAAAAGAGCCGTTGAAACAACTGGCTCTCTTCCTGACACAGCGCGAGCATTAGACGGATTATGCCAGCACTGAATTGATATTGAAACCAATACTTACACAAGAAATAATAATGGCCAGGTCAATTACCAGGCTCAGGAAAAACACGGGAATGGTAATTTTGGTAGGCAATGCCGACAGGTTGGTAATAAGGGCCGAACCCATGGCTGCAATGGCCAGTATCCAGAAAAAGAACACGTTGCCGGATAATACAATGGCAAACAAAGTAAGGGGTGTGGCAATACAGCCTTGAGCGGTAATAGCAGCACCCAGCCAGCCAAAGCGGTTTTCTTCCTGGCCTTCGCACCAGTTGATAAATCTTTTCCAGGCAGATGTCTTTTGAGCCGTGGCGCTATAAGTGGCGGTAACGCTTTGTTGCAGGGTTGTTTCCATTTTGTTTCAATTTTTGTTGGGCAAAATTGGTTGTATGAAGGTGCTTAATTAATGACCTCAATATCTTCTATTAATGATTTTTGTCATTTTAAAATAGGGCCTGCATCAAAAAATGTAAATAGCCGTTTGCATTTGCTGTTTCTTTTTTTTCTATTTTGTCCCTTAAAATCAAACTGCTGATGTCCAATTCGCTTTTCCGGAAGAAATCTATTGAACAGATTAAGAAAGATTATGATGCAAAAGATGCCAGCGGCGGATATTTAAATAAAGTTTTAGGCGTTTGGGACCTTACCTTCCTGGGAATTGCAGCAGTGGTGGGCGCCGGCATTTTTTCTACCATTGGCAATGCAGCCTACAACGGTGGCCCCGGCGTTTCCATACTCTTTGTTATTACAGCCGTAGCCTGCGGTTTTTCTGCACTTTGCTATGCCGAGTTTGCCTCCCGCGTGCCAGTGGCTGGTAGTGCCTATACATATTCTTATGTAACGTTTGGCGAGGTGATTGCCTGGATAATAGGCTGGGCGCTGATCCTGGAATATGCTATTGGCAACATTGTGGTGGCCATATCGTGGAGTGGCTATTTCAACAACCTACTCGAAAATGTATTTAACATTCATCTGCCGGAGTGGATGCTAGTAGACCCCATGACAGCCAGTGCTGCTTATAAAGAAGCCAGCAGCGGATTGGCAGCTGGCACTATCACAGACCCCACGCAACTTGAAAACTACAATTTTGCCGTTAATGCCTGGAACGACGCACCCATGCTGGGCGGATATAAAATTTTCTTTAACCTGCCTGCTTTTATCATAGTAGGACTTATTACCTGGATCGCATATATCGGTATTAAGGAAAGCAAGCAGACCGCCAATTATATGGTGCTGTTCAAAATAGGGGTCATCATTTTTGTTATTATTGCCGGTGCTTTTTTTGTAGATACCAATAACTGGACGCCCTTTTTACCCAACCGTTTTGAAGGGGTGTTAAAAGGCGTTTCCGCCGTATTTTATGCCTATATTGGTTTTGATGCCATCTCCACCACGGCAGAAGAAGCCAAGAACCCGCAGCGCGATATGCCGCGTGCCATGATCTATTCCCTGTTAATTTGTACCGGCCTTTACATAGCGATAGCGCTGGTGCTGACAGGTATGGAAAACTACGCCAACTTTAAAGACGTGAATGATCCGCTGGCCTTTGTGTTTGAGGAGCGTGCACCCTGGATAGAAACAATTGTATCAATTTCTGCCGTAGTGGCTACCACATCGGTATTGCTGGTATTTCAGTTGGGGCAGCCACGTATTTGGATGAGCATGAGCCGAGATGGTTTGCTGCCTAAAAAGTTTCAGAAAATTCATCCACGTTTTCAAACGCCTTCTTTTGCCACCATTGTTACCGGCTTTTTGGTTGGCATACCGGCCCTGTTTATAGAAGGCGGCATTGTTACCGACCTTACTTCCATCGGCACTTTGTTTGCTTTTGTGCTGGTGAGCGGCGGTGTGCTGCTGCTGCCGCCCGCGGTTAAAAAGCCGGGGCAGTTTTCACTACCTTACATCAATGGTAAATTTATTGTACCCCTAATTGTTGCTATATTTATCTGGACATTCAAGGGGCGTATTGAGGAAGCTTTTATTAACTGGAACAGCGAAGGCTACCAGGAGATATTGTTCCTGCTTTTTGTGCTGATGGCAGTGATTATTGCGGTACTTACTTTCCTGCGCAATTATTCTTTTATACCTATCATGGGCGTACTTTTCTGCCTGTACCTGATGGTAGAAATACCGGCCAACAGTTGGCTGGTATTCTTCCTGTGGATGGCGCTGGGCCTGGCTATTTACTTTATGTATGGTTACCGCAATAGCGTACTGCATAGAGAAAATAATCAAGTGTAAAAGGAAAAAGAGACGTTTTTGGAATATTTAAAAATTGATAATTAATAATTAGTAATGACTTTAAATATAAGCTTCATTACGAATTCGGTTATTCAAAAGGAAAAAGAGACGTTTTGCCCTGGCGCTATTTTCCCCATTCACAATTGATAAAAGGAAAAAGAGATGTTTCTTAAGGCCCATCCGAGAAATCCTATTCTTGAAAATCCGCGTTATCCGCGATCAAAATTTAAGATTTCTGCTTTCGGGGATGCCGTCGCCAATTGCTAACTTTGCGTTTCAATTTTAATTATGAAGTTTCAGGTAGGTGATGAGGTGGTGGTGCGGCACTCCAACGAAGAAGGAAAAGTAATTGACATTATCAACGAAAATATGGTGATGGTGGAGGTGCGCGGTGTGCGCTTTCCGGCCTATATCGACCAGCTTGATTTTCCTTATTTCAAGCGCTTTACAGAAAAAAAACTAGTGCCCGAAAAAGAGCCGAAACGATATGTGGAAGATGTACGCCGCGAAAAGCCGCAGCCGCTGAAAAACCGCGAAGTGGATGGCGTATGGATTTCTTTTTTACCCAAATTTGAAACCGATGAATTTGGTGATGATGTGGTGGAACAATTGAAAATCCACATAATCAACAAAACCAACATTGAATTTAATTTTATCTACCGCCTGCAGTTTTTTGGTCAAACCGATTTTGAGTTGCAAAACAATTTATTGCCATTTTCAGATTTTTATGTGCACGATGTGCGGTTTGAAGACATGAACGACAGTCCCAACTTCAACATCGAGTTTTCACTCACTAATCCGGATAAGAAAAAAGAAACCCACTACGAAACAAATTTTAAAATAAAGCCCAAACAGCTTTTTGCGCGGATTGAAGAATTAAAAGAAAAAAACGAGGCCACGTTTAGCTACAAACTATTTGACCAATACCCCGATAAAAAAGAAGATGACCGCCTGAGTTTTGATTCCTTGGTGGCAAAAGGAATTAAAGTTTACAATGCCAAAGAAGCACGCCGCCACCTGCCGCCGGCCCGCAGCGTGGTAGACCTACATATTGAAAAACTGACCGACGATTGGGAGCATCTTTCCAACGCCGAAATTCTTGACATTCAGCTGCGCGAATTTGAAAAGTGGTACGAACTGGCACTGGCGCATCACCAGGCAAGTTTAATAATAATACACGGTGTGGGCAGCGGCCGCCTGCGCGACGAAATACATGATATTTTAAGATTAAAACGTGGTGTCAAATCATTCGTCAACCAGTATCATCCTTCATACGGCTACGGCGCTACCGAAATTTATTTTCAATATTAGATTATCATAACAAAACGTCTATTTTTCCTTTTAAAATCAAAAGGAAAAACAGACGTTTTCAAAAAATAATGCTTGGTCAATTATCCTGCTTTTTCGTAGGCTGTCTTTATCCAATTCAGCACTTCGGGTGTCAGGCCCGCATCGCTTTCCAGTTCAATTTTATGCGAACACATGGCATTAGCCGATGTTATGGGTTTCAAAACCTCGTCACCCGCTTCGCCTTTGAGGTTAATGCCTATTTCAAATCTTGTTTTAGTAGCGGGTTGCAGCGTAGCAAACTGCTTTTTACGGCGCAGGCTTACATAGGCATTCTTGGGCGCTATTTCCACATCAGGCCCAAAGCTTTTTATGTGATCCATCAGCTTGTCGTACAGCGGCCTGAACTGTTCTTTACCTTTATATTGTTTGTCTATCAGGTCATCCTTATTTTCAACCATTCGGGCATCGGTTCCGGTAACTTTTATGGCCACCATATTGGCATAGCCATGTGTAAAGCCGTGTTCGTCCTTTAAATATTTCATCATTTCGCCGTGCTTCTGCAGGTTTTGCTGCCGCACCACTTGCACCCATTCGTCCACGCTTTTGCCTGTGTTTTTTTTAATATTGTCATACATTGTTTGTTCGGCCTTGTCCATATATTTTTTGGTTTTGGTACAAGAAAATTAAACATACCATCTGTTAAATGCAAATCACATTTTTAGCTATTTAAAAAGGATTAGAAACGTTTGAAAAAGAAGCTCAAACTAATTAAGAAAACGGATTCATTCTAACTGCTATCTTTGCACCCGCTATGACACATGAACAATTGAAAGATATAAGGGACCGAGTGCTTGTCCTGAGGAGGTTTCTTTGACGTCGAGAACCGACGCCAAAAAGTAGAACAGGATAAACAACTGTCGCTGTCGCCCGGCTTTTGGGACGATAGCGAGCGGGCTACTTCTGTTTTAAAAGAAATAAAGCTGGCCGAATACTGGGTAAAACTGTACGAGTCGGTAGACGCCGCCGTGGAAGATTTTGCCGTGCTGTTTGAGTTCTGGAAAGAAGGCGAGGGCGCAGAGGAAGATGTGCGCCAGGCCTATACCAAAGCGGTAGATGCCGTGGAAGAAGCCGAGTTTAAAAGCACGCTGAATCAGCCTGAAGACGAACTGCCTGCGGTGCTGCAAATCAACTCCGGCGCGGGCGGCACCGAAAGCCAGGACTGGGCACAAATGCTGGCACGCATGTACCGTATGTACGGCGAAAAAGGAGGCTGGAAAGTAACCGAGCTAGACTGGCAGGAAGGCGATGGTGCGGGCATTAAAACCTGTACGTTTCAGTTTGACGGCCCGTTTGCGTATGGCTTTTTAAAAGCAGAAAGTGGCGTGCACCGGCTGGTGCGTATTTCGCCGTTTGATGCCAATGCCAAACGCCATACTTCGTTTGCCTCCGTATTTGTGTACCCGCTGGTAGATGATAGTATCAATATCGAGATTAAAGACAGCGAAGTGAA
>CBDTUH010000207.1:0-6277 GCA_965363375.1 uncultured bacterium | reverse complement strand
CGGGCAATATAATCATTAGGGTGCCAGCCGTCGTTATCATACTCGGCCAGTTTGGGATACCACTGCGTCATGGTGTAGCGCACGGTGGTATTGGGGTTGTCGCGGCCGGCGCGTCGTATCTGCAGCGGCACCTGCGCGTTCCATTCCATATCGAACGTTACTTTGCTTTTGGGCAAAATGGGCTTGTCCAGTTCCACTTCCAAAATGGTTTCGTGCATTTTAAATTGCTGCGGGCGGCCGTTCATTTTCAGCGAGGTGACGCGCTGATAGCCTATTTCATCTTCTTTCAGGTTGGCAATGCGGTCGCGCACGCGGGCATCCCAGTCGCCAATGTCGTTGCCATTGCGGTCTTGTCGCATTACTACGGTGCCCTGGCGGCGGCTGCGCACATCCATCATGCTATTGGGCTGAAACGCGTTCCAGTACAGGTGGTAAAAAACTTTTTTCAGTGTGTCGGGCGAGTTGTTCCAGTACTCCAGCTTTTGGGTGCCGGTGTATTGGTTCGTTTGCACGTTCATGTCAACGTTCATGGTGTACTTTACTTTTTGCTGCCAGCGGTCAGGCTGTGCAGCCGCGCTCAACGTAAGCAGCACACCAAAAGCGAAAGAAATTGTTCTCAACATGGTCAAGATGTATTTGCGTTTTTATAGTGTAAACAATAGGGAGAAAAATAAAACTTTATGCTCAAATGTAGGTGTTAAAATAGAAATGGGCAGGCAATGAAGCCGTTTTTAAAAAGTAAACCAAATGCAAAATGAAAAATGTAAAAGGAAAATAGATGTTTTGCAAGGAAGCTCGCCTGTTCACGGGCTTAAGGGTTAAAAGGAAGGCGAGACGTTTATGCCCATGCCCTTGTTGCAGCCCCAACGGAGCGTCGCAAGTGGAGCTCCATTAGGGAGCAAAAGCCGGTAACATTATTTTAAAAATCTTGGAAATGATTTAAAAAGGTAAAAACAAAAACGTCTCGTTTTCCTTTTAAGCCATAAAAAAAAGCAGCCCGGTTGGGGCTGCGCTTCTTATCATTTGTAAAAATAATTACAGTGTTATGTCTTCTTCTACCAGGCGGCCGTCTTTATTGAACAACAAATACTTTTTCTGGATGTCGCTTTTTTTAACCTTAATGCGGTAAAACTCTTTGTTGGTAGGACGGTAAATAATGCGGGTTTCTTCCACTTCCCAATCGGCATATTTGCTTTTGCCAAAGCCGTCTTTTACTTCGTCGGGCAGGTGGCCAAAGTTCCATTCTTTTTCGGTTTCGCGCCACATACCTTTGTTGTTGTACTTGGCAATAAACTTTTCATCGCCTTCGGTAAAGTGCACCTGCACGCTGGCCAGCAGGTCTTTGTACACCACGTTCTGCGCATCGGGGTATTGTTTGTCAAACACGTCTATCACCGCAGGCGGCACTTCTCTTACCTGCGCGCCGGCGCTGCCTGCCAGCCAACAAAATACCATTGCGGTCGCTAAAATCTTTCTTATCATAACCAATCCGTTTAGGCTGCAAATTTGCAGTTTTCAAACGTCTCAAAATCCTTTTGAATAAGGGAAGATGTGCACATGCGGGCAGCTTTAACATTTTTGTGAAAACTGAACCGCCAAATTGTAAATGAATAGCGCAGGTGCGATTATACAAACAAGTAGGATTGAAAAGCAAAAACGTCTCTTTTTCCTTTTGTATCACCCATTTCGTGCAGGCGTATTTTTTGTTACAGAGTGGCTGGCTTTAGAAAAGAGAACATAGACACCATTGCTCTTTTTCTCATTCTTTATCCCTTGGCTCAAACGTCTTGCCTTCCTTTTGATTTTTTTGTTCCTTTCCTGCTATCACAATTACAATTTCCCCTTTCACGGTTTTGGTTTTAAAATAATCAGCTACTTGCTGCAACGTACCGCGCCTGGTTTCTTCAAACATTTTGGTGAGCTCGCGGCTTACGCTGCATTGCCGGTCGGCACCCAGGTATTGCGCGGCTTCTTCCAAAGTTTTTACCAGGCGCACGGGACTTTCGTACAGTATAATGGTGCGCTCTTCTTCGGCCAGTTTTTTAAATGCAGTTTGACGGCCTTTTTTGAGGGGTAAAAATCCTTCGAATACAAACGAATTGCTGGGCAACCCGCTATTAACAAGGGCCGGTACAAAAGCGGTGGCGCCCGGCAGGGTTTCTACTGGTATGCCATTCTTAATACATTCGCGCACCAATAAAAAAGCAGGGTCCGAAATACCGGGTGTGCCTGCATCTGTTACCACGGCCATCTTTTTGCCGGCGGCCATCTGGTCTGCCAGGTGCTGTACTATTTTATGCTCGTTGTGCTGGTGATAGGGCGTTAAAGGCTTTTGAATGTTGTAGTGGTTGAGCAGGCGCGATGTGTTACGCGTGTCTTCAGCCAAAATCACATCCACCGCCTGCAGCACTTCCAGCGCGCGCAGCGTAATGTCTTTTAAATTACCGATGGGTGTGGGAACAAGGTATAATCCGCCCCCTGTCCCCCTAAAGGGGGAACTTAGGCCAGCATTTTCTTCTTTTATATTTTGAGCTTCTTCTGTCAAAGTTTAAAACATGTTGACGCAGATGTAAGTTTCACGCTACACACCGATAGTAAAACAGCTTTTCTGTAAGTGGCTAAAACTCCCCTTTAGGGGTTGGGGGTTGTTTCTATTTCGTAATACTCCATCACGGGGTTGGCCAGCAGTTTTTTGGCAGCTTCTTCAGCCTGCTGCTGCGCGGCTTCTTTGCTGTCGGCCTCTATTTGCAGGGTAATGTTTTTACCTATACGAACGTCTTCAATTCCTTTCATGCCCAGGTTGCCCAGGCCGCCCAATACGGCTTTGCCTTGCGGATCGAGCAGTTCTTTCAACGGCATTACTTTTACCTGTACTGTAAATTTCATTTTTTTGAAAATTAAAGCGCAAACCTACTGAAATAATTGCTACACGGTTATATCTAATTCGCGATCAGTGCTGGTAGCGGAAAGGTGTTTCACCGGTTTTACAAAAGCGGAAAAAAGGAGGTACAACACAAAAATGATGGGCACGGCCAGCCATTGCAGCGCAAAAATGAGTATCACCGAAAGTATCAGTAAAACATAGGTGTATCGATTGGCCTTAAAGCCAAAGCTTTTAAACTTGAGCGCCATAAAGCGGCGGTTGCTCAACATTAAATAAGCCAGCAAAATAATAATCGCATACAGCACCCATACATTGATAAAATAAAGGTGCAGGCCAAAGCGCTGGTAAAAAATAATGAGCGGTAAAGAAGCTACCACTAGGCCTGCCGCCGGCGATGGCACACCAATAAAGCTGTCGCTCTGTGTGGTACTGATGTTGAACTTGGCCAGCCGCCAGGCCACGGCTGCACTGAATAAAAAGGCCGGCAGTAATGCTATTACCGAAACATCCAGCCCAGCCTCCTGCTGCGCATAGCCAATGCGCAACAACTGGTACAGTATCATGCCCGGTGCTACGCCAAAGCTTACCACATCGCTCAGCGAATCGAGCTGCTTGCCCATTTCGGACGAAGCCTTTAACGCGCGTGCTAAAAAGCCATCAAAAAAATCGATAATGGCGGCACCAAAAATAAAAAGCGCGCCCCACCAGATTCTTTCCGGCAAAAACACCTGCGTGGCACCGGCCGCATCCAGCTGCACAATGGTTTCGCCGGTTTGCAGTATCAGCACAATGGCAATGCAGCCAAAAATGAGGTTGATAAGTGTAAAAAGGTTGGGTATTTGTTTCATTCAAATATTGAATTGGAAAATGAAAATAGGAACAAACAAAAGGATTTGAAAACATTTTAAGAACGCTTCATCCCTGCTTCAATTTCTTCCACCGTAATGGGAATGCCTTCAAACAGGTCGATGCTGCCGCCTTCCGTGATCCACACGTTGTTTTCAATACGGATGCCCATGCCTTCTTCTTCTATGTAAATACCGGGTTCGATGGTAAACAACATGCCAGGTTGGATAGGTTCGGTGCGTGAACCCAGGTCGTGCACATCTATACCCAGGTGGTGCGATATGCCGTGATATAAATATTTGCGATAAGCGCGGTTTTCTTTATCCTCATTCCTTACATCACTTTCGGTGAGCAGCCCAATTTTTATAAACTGCTGCGTGGCTTCCTCCCCTACCTTTTCTGTATAATCATTAATAGAAATGCCCGGCGCCAAAATGCTTTTAGCATAATTATGTAAATGCAGGCAGGCATTATACACCTCCTTCTGACGCTCAGTAAATTTTCCATTCACCGGTATGGTACGGGTGAGGTCAGCTGCATAGCCACCATACAGCGCCCCAAAATCCATAAGTAGCAGTTCACCATCCTTGCACTCCTGGTTGTTGCTTACATAGTGCAGCGTGCGGGCGCGGTCGCCACTGGCAATAATGCTGCCGTAGGCTTCACCACTGGCGCGCTGGCTTAAAAACGAATGCACAATTTCGGCTTCCACTTCGTACTCCATCACGCCGGGTCTTACAAACTGCATTACGCGGCGGAAAGTATTGCCTGTAATTTCAACCGCTTTTTTCACCACCTCTATTTCGTGCGCTGTTTTTACACCACGCAACTCCTTCATTATTTTGGCGGCGCGCTCGTACTGGTGCAGCGGGTAGCGGCTTTTCATTTCATCTACAAAGCGATAGTCGCGCGTGCGCACCAAGCTGGCCTTGCGGTCATTTTCGTTCGTATCCAGGTAAATATTATCGGCTAAATGAATCCAGGGTTGCAGCAGTGCATCCAGCGCATCCAGCCACACAATGGTTTGCATGCCGCTAATGTCAGTAGCTTCTTCGCGGCGCAGGCGCTTGCCATCCCATTTTTCCTTCATCTCGTTGGGGCGTACCAGCACCAGCACCTCGCGGTATTTGGGGTCGGGGTTGTCGGGGAAAAGAATGACCATACTATCTTCCTGCATAATGCCGCTCAGCCAATAAAGGTCGCTGTTTTGCTGAAAGTTGTGAAGGGCATCGCCATTGCGCGGCACCTCGTCGTTGCTCACAAAAATGGCAATGGAGCCCGGCTTCATCTTTTCAATAAAACGCTTTCTGTTTTCTGTAAACAACTGTGGGTTTATAGGAAGATGTTTCATATTGCTATTACAATTTTTAAGGCTCAAATGTAAAACCGAATCGTTTGCGAGCCCTTTTCTTTTTGGGGAAAGAAAAAAATGGCCGTTGTTTTGATTGTATTTCTCACGCTGCTTTCGTAATTTTCGGAAACGACAAAAGGGATTTAAGACGTTTTTGAAATTTAGTAAGCAACGACAGCCATATATATTCTGTTAAAAGGAAAAAGAGACGTTTTTACGGAAAGGTTTTATTTCCCAACCCTTTCCTAAGGGAACAGATAAAAAATTTTACTACAATCCATCACCTGTTATAACCAATCCGGCCAATATTCTTCGTGTACCAAACACACTTGTATTTTCTAACCAATTTTTAATGTTTTACTTTTGTCACTCACAAAAACGATTGCCTGCATATGTCAGTACCTACTATTTCTTTCTCTAAAGAGAAATTGGTGAAACTTGGATTGGAGCATACCGAAACGATTCATTACCAGTCGACGCCCGAAGAGCTGGTGCAGGATACCCTGCGCATGGGTGATGGCATTTTGAGCGATACGGGAGCCCTGGTGATTAAAACCGGCAAATTTACCGGCCGCTCACCCAACGACAAGTTTACCGTAAAAGACGAGATCACGGAAAACACCGTGCACTGGAACAATTTCAACATTCCTATCGAAGAGAAGTACTACCATGTCATTTATAAAAAAATGATGAAGTACTTGGACGAATTGCCCGAAGTGTGGGTGCGCGACTGCTATGCCTGTGCCGACCCGCGCTACCGCCTCAACATCAGGGTAATTACCGAAAAACCATGGACCAACCTGTTTGCCTACAATATGTTTTTGCGCCCGGAAGAAGAAGAACTGGACGCATTTAAACCCGAGTGGCACGTCATCTGCGCGCCGGGCCTGCTGCTGAACGCAGAAGAGTGCGGCACCCGCCAGCACAATGCCGCCGTGGTATCGTTCAAGCACAAAACCATATTGATAGCCGGCAGCGGCTACACCGGCGAAACCAAGAAAGGCATCTTCACCATCCTGAACTACATCCTGCCACAGGAAAAAAATGTACTGAGTATGCATTGCAGCGCCAACATGGGCGAGGATGGCGATACGGCTATCTTTTTTGGCCTGAGCGGCACCGGCAAAACCACCCTCAGCGCCGACCCTGCCCGCAAGTTGATTGGCGACGACGAGCACGGCTGGACCGAAGACGGC
>CBDTUH010000206.1:0-6289 GCA_965363375.1 uncultured bacterium | reverse complement strand
TTTTTAGTCAGTTGATAAGTTGACAGGTTAACAAGTTGATAAGTATGTTAAAAGGAAAAACAGACGTTTTATGGCAGCATATGTAATAGTGGAAGTGGAGGTGGAGGATGAAGCGGCGTACGAAAGTTATAAAAAACTGACACCTGCTACCATTGCTGCTTATGATGGTACGTTTGTCGTGCGTGGCGGCAAAGCAGAAGCATTGGAAGGTGGGTGGCAGCCGAAGCGCATTGTAGTGTTGCAGTTTCCTTCAGTAGAAAAAGCCAAAGCGTGGTGGGCATCACCGGAGTATGCGCCAGCAAAAGCCATCAGGCAGCAAGCCGCCATTACTAAAATGCTGGTGGTAGAAGGTTATTTTGAGGGTTAAAAAACGTCTCATTTTCCTTTTTAAATATTGGGATTGTGAAACCCATATCTACTCTATATTTCAAGATTGTATTTAGCAGGAAGCAAAGATTATAGTGGTTATAAATTATTAATGGCATTGGGTATAAACAGCTGCAGCAACATTTCGTGCACCTGTTCTATTTTATTAAAATCAACATTGTTTTCTTTCAGGTAGTTTTGCGCGGTGCCCTGCATACCAGCAGGAAGCAGCCGCAACAAGTTGGCTTTGTTAAGCAGCACAAAATCGTTTGCTTCGTTGGCTAAAAAATAACGTGTTTCTTTTTGCAGAATGATCTTGTCGGTAGAAGCCAGGTCTACAAAGCGCGTGGCTACATCAATGGACGTCAGGCTAATGGCAACGCCGTCAACAGTTTCGCCATAGCTGCCTACTTTTTTTCTTCCTTTTTCCTTTATACTTTTTACAAAAGCTGTTTTCAGCGTTCCGTAGTTGTGCAGTTGTTTAATGAACTGTTTGCCATTTGTATAAAAAGTATCGGCGCCAATGCTGATGCGGTTGATCTCTGCTATGTTGTATAAGGCAAGGGTATCTTTATTGGGCGAAATAAAAAGCATTTCATCGCTCATAAAGCAATAGTTTAATTTGCCTTTGCCCTGGCGTCCGTTTTTAAAAGCAACAACGCCTTCTTTATACTGCGGATAGAGGTATACCTCGCCCTGCAGGGCCTCCAGCGTAGTAGTGCCAGGTTGCAGTTCCACGGTTTCTTTGTGTTGTGCCTGTGCGGCCAAGCACCAAAGTGCAAGTAAAGCAATTAGTAGGGGGTTGCGCATAAAGGGGCTTTTGCAAGCATAAGTTAGTTAATATTATTGCATCAATCAAGGTGCCGGCCAAAAGGAAAAAGAAAGGTTTTGAGGTGCTGCCAAATTTTTGAAACGGAGATGTAAAACGGTATTGAATTTTATGATGCAGCGTTTTTAAAAAAGCGCCTGTCTATAGTATTGCAACCAACTTATATATACATCACATGGCCTTTTGACCTAAACACCTTTCCTAACTAATCGTACCCTTAACGATAAATAACCCCGCATACGGCAAGCAGCGGGGCTTATTTTTTTAAAAAGAAAAATAGACGTTTCAAATACTTAATAAGAAACAGGGAGTGGCCAAAAGATGTTTTGAAAATTGAACAAAAATATTCCGGTTAAAAGGAAAAACAGACGTTTTCTACAAACCTACTTTTTCGTTTTGCAGCAGGCTATAGCATTGCTTTACAATTTCCAGTTCTTCGTTGGTAGGCACCACCAATATTTTTACCAGCGCACTGCTTTCGTTTATTTCGCGCAGGCCGCCATTACGAATGCTATTTTTTTCTTCATCTAAATGAATGCCTAAATACTGCAGGTTGCTGCAAACCATTTTACGCAGTGCCACATCATTTTCGCCCACGCCGGCGGTAAACACAATAGCATCCAAGCCGTTGAGCACAGCGGCATAAGCACCAATGTATTTTTTAATGCGGTAGGCATACATATCGTAGGCCAGCGCTGCTTCTTCATCGCCGCTTTCTATGGCTTTTAAAATGTCGCGCATATCGCTAAAGCCCGTGAGGCCCAGCATACCGCTTTGCTTGTTCAACAGGTTGCTAACCTGCGCGGGTGTGTAGCCCAGTTGATCTATCAGGTGAAAAATTACCGAAGCATCAATATCGCCGGAGCGTGTGCCCATCACCAGACCGCTTACAGGGCCAAAGCCCATTGTAGTATCTACCGAGCGGCCGCCATTAACCGCCGCCATGCTGCAACCATTGCCTAAGTGTATGGTAATGATTTTGGCATCCCCTTTTCCTAAATATTCTGCGACCTGTTCGCTTACATATTTGTGCGAGGTGCCATGAAAGCCATAAGCGCGTATTCTTTCTTCGGTATAAAACTTTTTAGGTATGGCGTAGCGGTAAGCCACCGGCGGCATCTGCTGGTGAAACGCCGTATCAAACACAGCCACCTGTTTAGCCGATGTAAATATTTTTTCCGCTACCTGTATGCCCAGATAGTTGGCCGGGTTGTGTAGGGGTGCCAGTGGGAAAAGTTCTTTTATTTTTTCTTTTACATCGCCGGTAATAAAAGTAGTGGCCGCAAAAGTTTCGCCGCCGTGCACCACGCGGTGTCCCACAGCATCTATATCGCCGGGGTTTTTTATCACACCTATTTCGGCATCGGTCAGCAGGCGGGCCACTTCGTGCAGGCCGGCTTCGTGGTCGGCCAGGTTTTTAATTTCTTTGATAACTTTTTCTTCGCCGCCGGTAAATATTTTGTGCGTGATGATAGAATTTTCCAATCCGATGCGTTCCACTAGGCCGCTGCAAATGGGCTTTTCC
The DNA here is from genome assembly GCA_965363375.1 of uncultured bacterium. Lineage (GTDB taxonomy): Bacteria > Bacteroidota > Bacteroidia > Chitinophagales > Chitinophagaceae > Flavisolibacter. The sequence continues at coordinate 3,569 of CBDTUH010000206.1, read as the reverse complement.
ACCGGCATTTTAAACAGCTGGTATTTAATGGAAGAACTGCCCGAGTTAACTACAAATAGGTTCATTGCTTTTTTAAATGTTTGTTTTCCCTTAAACCGCTGATTAATCGGATGGAAAGGATTAGCAGGATTTTCAAAACGTCTGTTTTTCCTTTTGGACCGCGGATTACATGGATTATTAAATCCAGGATTTCGCGGATAGGCCGTTTAGTTTTTATGATTCTTTCAATAAGTAAAACGTCTATTTTTCCTTTTAAGCTTTCGTCAAAATTGTTAATCCCCAATCGAAAATCGTAAATTTAAAACGTCTCTTTTTCTTTTTAAAAATAAGTCTCTTTATTCTCTTTAACCTCTTAGATTACTCCTGCGCCTGAATGGCTGTAATGATGACAGTGTTAAAAATATCATCAACGGTGCAGCCGCGGCTCAAATCGTTAATGGGTTTATTGAGGCCTTGCAGCATGGGCCCAATGGCTAAGGCGCCGGTTTCGCGCTGCACAGCCTTGTAGGTGTTGTTGCCCGTGTTCAGGTCAGGAAAAATAAGCACACTTGCCTGCCCTGCCACCTGGGAGTTGGGCATTTTTTGTTTGCCTACAACTGCATCTACCGCTGCATCGTACTGAATGGGGCCTTCTACTTTTAAATCAGGGCGCTTTGTTTTTACAATTTCTGTTGCCTGCCGCACCTTTTCCACATCGGCACCTTCGCCCGATGTGCCCGATGAATAAGAAAGCATGGCAATACGTGGCTCAATGCCAAACCTAAGGCTGCTTTCGGCTGATGAAATGGCAATTTCTGCCAGCTGTTCTGCAGTAGGATTGGGGTTTACAGCACAGTCGCCAAACACCGATACGCGGTCGGGCAGGCACATAAAGAACACAGAAGAAACGGTGGAAATACCGGGCTTTGTTTTTACAAACTGCAGCGCCGGCCTGATGGTGTGCTGCGTGGTGTGCATAGCGCCCGATACCATACCATCTGCATGGCCCTTGTACACCATCATGGTACCAAAGTACGATACGTCGGTCATCATATCGCGCGCCATTTCGGGCGTTACGTTTTTGCTTTTGCGCAGCTCGTATAATGTTTCGGCATAGTCGGTATAGTGTTCGGACTGCACCGGGTTTACAATGTGTACTAGGTTCAGGTCCAAATTCAGCCCCAGGCGTTTAACAGAAGTGGCAATAGCAGCCGGATCGCCCAAAATGGTAAGTTCTACAATTTCCTGGTTAATCAACCGTGCAGCTGCTTTTAAGATGCGGTCGTCGTTGCCCTCGGGCAGCACAATGTGCTTGATGCTGCTTTTGGCGCGCTTGGCTAGCTGGTACTGAAACATATAGGGCGTGATGCCTTCCGGCTCAAAAGTCACCATTTTATCTTCCAGCGCTTTTACATCCACATATTTTTCAAACGTATTAATGGCCAGCTCTATTTTTTTGGGATTGTCGGGCGTAATGCGCGATTGTATAGAGCCAAGTAAGGTAGTGGTTTGAAAGGTTCCGGTTTCTACGGCAATAATGGGCACTACGGTTTCGGAGCCTTCTATCAATCTTAAAATCGGTTCTTCCGGCGCTACATCGGCGGAGAGCACAATGCCTGCCACTTTGGGGTACGATGTGGAAATATTGGCCTGCAGGGCCGCAATAATAATATCGCCGCGGTCGCCGGGCGTAACGATAAGGAGGTTTTCTTTCAGGTAATTTAAAAAGCGCGGCACCTGCATGGCGCCGGTTACAAAATTGTCAACCTGGTTGCTGAGGTGTTCTTCGCCAAACAATAATTTGCCGCCTACGCGCTCCCAAATTTCTTTCATGGTGGGGCTGTGCAGGTCTTTGTTTTCAGGTATTACAGCCAGTATGGTACCGTTGGTAAACTGCGGCTGCAGCAGCTCGTGCACATCATCGGCCTGGTCGGCTTTTACTTTATTTACCACCACGGCCAGCACATGCACCTCGCGGGCGCGAAAGTTGCGCAGCGTGGTCTGCACCACGTTAATTACCTGCGCGGTGGTTTTGCTTTCGCCCGAAACCACAGCTACTACCGGTGCGCTCAGGTTTTTGGCAATGGTCATGTTGGTTTCAAACTCAAAGGCGGCGCCTTCGCCAATAAAATCAGAGCCTTCAATAACGGTAAAGTCATAAATTTCTTCCATGCCCTTTACCTTACGGATGATGGTATCTATCAGCTCGCCACGGGCCTCGCCCTCCAGCTGGCGCATTACCTGCCGGCGCGTAAAAGCAAAGGCATCGTTATAGGCAATGGGCAGGTTAAAGTGCTGGATGATGGTATCGATGTGCGGGTCTTTTTTATCCTTGGGGTCGTAGTTGATGATGGGTTTAAAGTAACCTACTTTGCGGGCCTTGCCCAGCAGCATGTTGACAATGCCCAGCGCCACCAGCGATTTACCGCTATAGGGTTCGGTAGTGGCAATAAAAATGTTCTTCGTCATAATGGTCTGTTGTTCGTTTTCCAGCTGCAAAGGTGCCGCCGCACGGTTTGAGAATGTATAACCTGCATCAGCTTTTACAATGAAGTAAGTTACTCAATCAACTGATTTTGATTTTTTAAGGTTTTTATTACCGCAAATGGCGTGCGAGAAAAGAGGATAGAAGAAAGCAATTGCTGGCGGTTGGCAAAATTAAAAAACGTCTCGTTTCCCTTTTAAGCTTTAATGCAAATTGTAAATCAGAAATCGAAATTCATAAATCCCAAAACGTCTCTTTTCCCTTTTAGCCTAAATACTTTTCAGCTGCGTGCAGCGCTGTTAAATACGAATCTATAAACGTCTGTTTTTCCTTTCGGCGGTACTGCAGTATAAAGCGCGGGTGCGCCACCGGAATAATCTCTTTAAAAAATTGATGCGCCGCATTCAGCTTCAGCAGGTATTTAAAATTCTTTTCGCCGCCAATGCAAATGCATACCTCGCGCTGCGCGCCAAAGCTTACCAACTTTTGCAGGTTTTGTACAATAAAAGGCTCCACGGTTTGCAGCAGCGCCTTGTCATCGTAATAGTTGATGTTTTTACCGCCCTGCACAAAGCCCAGCGGGCATACCGAACCCATAAAAAAGCGGCTGTAAAAAGCGGGCACACCGCCATAGGCGGCTATCATTTCGTACATAAATTCGGCCGACAACTCGCTTTGCATTTTAAGGTGGTGGTCTATACCACAGGCTTCTTTTAGCTGTTTGGGGGCCGTAAAGTTGACGCCTGTAACGCCCGCGCCAAAGCGTCCGGGATTGATGCCCAGTAACAGCGCACGCTTATTATGGTCGTTATAAAATTTTTGAAAGAAAGTGGCGGTCAACTGCATTACTTCCCCGTTTTGCTGCGGGTGCAGCCACTGCACGCCGTTGGGCAGGTTTTGGGGTGGGTGTAGCGTACTGTAAAAACGGGTAAGATTTTGAGCCCAGGTAGTCATTTTTAAACGTCTGTTTTTCCTTTTAAAAAAGAGAAGGCAATTTACAACGTTTTGTGCGGGCCGCTCCCGTTGTACTTTTTGTGCCAAAATGTGGCACTGTTTTTACAGCAATTAATGTTACACTAAACTTTAATATTATGGCGGTAAAAAA
>CBDTUH010000205.1:0-6296 GCA_965363375.1 uncultured bacterium | reverse complement strand
CGCAGGTAGAGCTGGCGCAATACCAGTACATATTGCCCCGCCTGCGTGGAATGTGGAAGCACTTGGAAAGGCTGGGTGGTGGTATTGGTACAAGAGGTCCCGGTGAAACAGAGATTGAAACAGACCGCCGTATAGTGCGCGATAAAATAAGCCTGTTGCGCAAGCGCCTGGCCGAAATAGACAAGCAGGCCTTTACACAGCGTAAAGACCGCGGCGAGTTCATCCGCGTATCGCTAGTAGGCTATACCAACGTGGGTAAAAGTACACTGATGAACCTGCTGAGCAAAAGCGAGGTGCTGGCCGAGAACAAGCTGTTTGCTACGCTGGACACCACCACGCGCAAGCTGGTGTACGAAAACACGCCTTTCCTGCTGAGCGATACGGTAGGTTTCATCCGCAAGCTGCCGCACCACCTGGTAGAAAGCTTTAAAAGCACGCTGGACGAGGTGCGCGAGGCCGACATTCTGCTGCACGTGGTAGACATCTCTCACCCCGCTTACGAAGACCAGATTGGTGTGGTGAACAAAACCCTCCAGGAGCTGAAAGCTTTTGACAAGCCTACCATTACCATCTTTAATAAAATGGACCTGTACGAGCAGCACACCTTTGACGAGTGGTTGGAAGAAGATACCAAGCAGGAAATACTGCGCGACCTGGAGGAACGCTGGCAGCGGCAAACCGGCGGCAATGCGATTTTTATTTCGGCGCTGGAGCGCACCAATATCGACAAGCTGCGCCAGACCATACTGAACAAGGTGCGCGACCTGTACCGCATACGCTACCCCTACAAAGCCGAGTTTTTTTATTGATGGAAGCCAAAGAGCTGAAATGGGTAAAGGTGGCCGAATCCGTTGCCGAAATACCGTTTAACGCGGCCGGCCTGGCCGAGGTGGATGCGGATGGTAAAAAAGTTTGCATCGGGCGCTACAGGGAAGGCCTGTTTGCCTTTGCGCAAAAGTGCCCGCACGCCAGCGGGCTGTTGAGCGGCGGCTTTATAGATGCCCTGGGCAACGTGGTGTGCCCACTGCACCGCTACAAATTTTGCATGAAGAACGGCCGCAACGTAAGCGGTGAAGGCTATTACCTGAAGCACTGGCCGGTAAAAGTAGAGGCCGACGGCGTATTTGTAGGGCTGGATAACAGGCCGGCATGGGGCTTTTTTTAATTTTTTAAAAAAAATGCGCCTTCCGTTTGAAATTCATTTGGTTGAAATGCAAAAAGTGCTATTTTTGCCCTCCCAAAACGGGAAATTCCTCCTTAGCTCAGTTGGTTAGAGCATCTGACTGTTAATCAGAGGGTCGTTGGTTCAAGTCCAACAGGGGGAGCTTGAGAATCAAAAGGGTTACAGTAATTGTAACCCTTTTGATTCTCACAATACATAGCCTTTGTGCAACATGTACTTCTTTTAACGCATTTCAAAAAATTGAACCCTTTCTGTGGTATTAACATAATGCGGAAAACATAGGTTGCAAGCCTGTATTATAACATTTACGCAAATCTTACCCCTAACTTTCAGCTATTACAAGTTGTAAATACCTTTCTTTTATTTCACCATAAAACCATTCCATACAAACACCTAATTACCTTCATTCATTAAGGGTATATGTAACTGTATTTCTGTTCCGGCGCCTTTTGTGCTTCTAATCAAAAGAAAACCTCCTACGCTTTGAGCTCGGGTATGCATGTTTTGTATGCCAATGCCGCTGGTTTTAACTGTAGAATCAAACCCTTTGCCATTATCTTGTACCAGCATGATTAATATGCCACCTACAAAATCTAAATTAATTATAACCCTGTTGGCCTCCGAATGCTTATAAATATTGGTCAACTGTTCTTGTAAAATGCGATAAACGGCTAGGTGTACTTCCTGATTCACTTCCAATTCTTCAATTTCTTCTGTATTTAACTCTATTGCTATTATATTGATTTCTGAAAACACTTGAACCAATTCCCGAATAGAGTCGCACAACCGGATGTTGCCTAGTGATGGCGATGATAGCCGCTTGGAGAGGCTGCGTATTTCGCTGATGACTGTTTGCTGAAGCTGAATCGAACGCTGCAACAATTCTTTTGTGTTGGGCGAACTATCCTGGCATAATTCCAGGTAAAGCTTTACAGAGGTAAGTACCTGATTAACGTTATCGTGTAGTTCCCGACTGATCTGAGAACGCTCACGCTCCTGGGTAAGTATAATGGCTTTTGTAATTCTTTTCTGGCTGGCTTCCTGTTCGCTATGCAAGGCCTCTTGCAGCTGCTTATGCATGGTAATATTCTGGCCCACCGAATAAAAAACACCTGCTTCATCTTGTACTATTGTAGACCAGGAGGTCCAATGGTAAGCACCGTCTTTATTGCGAAAGCGGTTTTCCACTACCTGGTTGCGCCTGCCTTGTGATGCAGCTTCAAATTCTTTTGTAGTTGCGGCTACATCATCTGGGTGAAGATAGTAGGTAAAGGGATGTTTTACCAATTCATCCTCTGTGTAACCAAGTAATTTTAAAAAAGCAGGATTTACCCGCTTGTAGAAACCATGTTCATCTAAAATACAAAACAGGTCGTGGGCTATGTGGAAGAACGTGTTAAGCTCGGGCATTACGATCACTTTTATGAAATTGCAGCAAAATCTTGTGCACCTAATTTACAATAACCTACTCGCAAAAAAGGATATACACTAACCGAGACTGGCAATTATGACATACTTCTAACATTTGTAGCAAGCTAAACTTCAGATTTTCAGCAATTTACAACCACAAAGCCTGGCTTTTCGGCATCTAGAATTAGTTGATTCGAAAATCAAAGGTTCGCTACATCATTTAGCTTGGAGGTATACCTCACTATTTTAAAACCCGGTTTTAAGGCCTTTAACGCAAGAAGGAGTAGAGTAGCTGTTTTGATTAGTATTAAGTATTGCTTTTTGACAGGCACCGCACTTCTTACTTCATTTCAAAATGCTCTTACAAAATACATTGGAATCAAAATACCTACTAAAGCTCCTTCATATTATCTTTCAGCAACAGGTTTAGTATTTACGCCTCTCCTTACCAGTGCGCCGGTAATATTCCTCGTCTGTTTCTCTTCTGTCCATGCTGTCATCATCCAATCCTCGTTGCTGATTTATTTCTTGCACTTCAGCGGCAGTTAGTGGCCGGCCTAGCTCTGCCTCGCGGCGCAGGTACAGTTCCTCTTCCGACACACGCCGGCCTGTATTTTGCCCACCTGTTACAGTGGTATTTCGGCGCCGGCGGTACATATTGTCTTCATTAAAATGCTCGTGGTTATAAAAGCTTTCATCCACATCGGTATCATCTTGTGTTGCAGCAGTAGTACTCGCAGCCGTATCACCAAAACCACCCCTTCCAAACACCGTACTAATATCGCGCTCGGCTTTAGCTCCCAGGTTGCTTTTATCGTAGCGCGGTAAAGCTCTTAATTGAAAAGGCGTTACCGAAGGTAGCAATACGTCGTTGTCAGTAGGGTCCAGTTCGGCCATACCTATAGGTACCAGCACAGTGCGCTTTTCCAGCTCCAGCTCCCTGGTGTCAAAAATGTTCAGCACCATGTAGCGTACTTTATTGGCCCTGATGTCAAAAATAAGGTCGGCTACTACGCCAAATTTACGGCCGCTGCCGTCGCGCACATCCCAGCCGCGGATGTCGGGCTGGCCTTTGGCTACCGTATAGTCGCTGCCCTTCAACTCGCGCAGGCGGGTGGTGGGCGTTTCTTTTTTCGAAAACATAATGTATTGATTTAATGCTTTTACATAATTAAAAATCAGCTTGGTTACCGTACGGCTCCGCCAGTGGTGTCTACCTGCTGCGTGGTATCGGTACCGGCTGGCGTTACCTCTCCATCGCGGCTGTTATTCCAGATCAAAAAAGCCACCAGCGCCAGCAGCAGCAGGCCTAGCAATATCCAGGGAAGTGGGGATTTCTTCTTTCGTACTACATCCAGTTCTGCCATAACTTATTTTTTTATGTTGATACCGCAATAAAATTTATGCCACCCTGCGCGGCCCCATTTCTGCAACTCCGCTTTTCAGGCTTGTATTGGCGTAAAACGGGCCGCCGCCACAGCACAGACCGGTACTAAAAAAGGGGAATCCATAAAAAAAGCCCGCCTTGCAGGAAGCTGTAGCCAAAAGGAAAAAGAGACGTTTGGAGAAAGAAGTTCACGAGTTCACATGTTCACGAGTTAAAAGAGAAAAGAGACGTTTTTAATTTACGATGTACGATTTGGGATTTACGATTTAAATATTAAAAGGAAAAAGAGACGTTTTTGGTAACCGGCTTTGGTACTTTTTTTAGCACCTGTTGCGTCGCACACTTGTACGTTCTTACCGCTATTGGGCTAAAAGAGAAAAAGGTTTTATGCCAATCAAAAGGAAAAAGAGACGTTTTGATTTAGTTGATAAGTTGACAGGTTGATAAGTAGCTTAAAAGGAAAAAGAGACGCTTTGCCTTCAGTCAGATGCTTTGAAATGTAAATGGTCCATCCGCGAAATCCTGTATTTATAATCTGCTAAATCCGCGATAAAAAAAGGCCCGCCATAAGCGGACCTTCCCAAAAATTTATACAACAGGCAAAAACCTTAATCTTTGGTAATGGTAAAGCTGCCCGAGCGCCGCATTTTGCGCGGCTGTCCGGCACTGTCCATGGTGGGCGCCAGCTGCAGGGGCGTGCTGTCTACATACTGCCTGATGAGGGCGTGCAGCATTTCGTTGGCCGGGGTAATGCCCACATTATTCGCGGTTACTTTTCCATCCGTTTCTATTTCGTAAGATACCAGCACATGGTAGGTTCCGTTCTTTACCTTTTTGGCATTTTGGAGCTCCGGCGTCAGCGTGGCCACCAGCGAGTCGGTATATTCTTTCCACAGCTTCGTGTTCGACTTGGCCGGAACAACAGCTGCCTCTGGAGCTTCAGCTTCCGCAACTACTGCCACATCTACTGTATCTACACCCATGATGGCCCCATTGGCTGCGGTAGCTATGGAATCTTTCTGCACGGCTGCCACTTTTGCCGAATCGGCAGCAGCGGCAACGGTTGTTTTTTCAGCAGCGGCCACAACGGGCTTTTTCTGCACAGTGTCTGTTTTCGCTTTCAGGTCATCGGTTTTGCGCACCACAGTGTTGGAGTCCGATTTGAGCTTACCGCCATAAAGCAGGTCTTTTAAGGACTGGGCCTGCGCTGTAGCCGTGCCTGCCATCAATAATAAAAGCAATAGTATCTTCTGCATTGTTCCTGTATTTTAGGTGTTATTTCAAAATGATAAAAGCCCGTAAAGGCAGGCGGTTAGCGGGTGGTTATAGCTTTTTTGCAGAGAATAGCGGATTTTACAGAAACCAGGTTTCATAAATGACTCAGCCTGACAGAATTATTTCTGTTTATGAAACGAGTTGTACCTATAACGTCAATCAGGTCTTTTTCTTGCTTAAGCCGGTTCCTTTTTTGCTAATGTCACCTTAATTTACGCCTTTCCTTTCATATTTTGTATAACGGGTGCAGCGCCTTCTTATTTATCGTGCAGGCTCATGGAGTAAGGAAAGGCGGCTGCACTTACGCCTCTTCTTTTATTAGGATCTTGGCCCAGCCTGAACTGCAACGTGCCGCCTTTCACCAGCTTTTGATGGCTTACCCAGTTCTTCAGCTCGTGCACGCCGTTCCATTGTACCGCCTGCACATATTTGTTCTCCGCGCTGGCTTCGGGCGCAGCAATAATCAATTGCTTTCCTCCTTCCAGGCTTACCGTTATCTTTTTAAACAGGGGCGTACCCAGTACGTACTGGTCGGTGCCGGGGCACACGGGATAAAAACCCATAGCCGAAAACACGTACCAGGCAGAAGTTTGCCCGTTGTCCTCATCGCCGCAATAACCATCGGGCGCCGAAGTATACAGCTTGTTCATTACCTCGCGCACCCAGTGCTGTGTTTTCCAGGGCTGGCCGGCATAGTTGTACAGGTAAATCATGTGTTGGATGGGCTGGTTGCCGTGCGCGTACTGGCCCATGTTCATAATCTGCATTTCGCGTATTTCGTGTATTACCTGGCCGTAATAACTTTCATCGTACAGCGGTGGCATGGTAAATACAGAATCGAGCATTTTTACAAACTGCCGGTTGCCGCCCATTAATGTTTTCAAACCTTCAATATCATGAAAAACACTCCAGGTATAATGCCAGCTGTTGCCTTCGGTAAAAGCATCGCCCCACTTCAGCGGGTTAAATGGTTTTTGAAAGGTTCCGTCTTCATTTTTTCCGCGCATCAATTTTGTCTCGGGGTCAAATAAATTCCTGTAA
>CBDTUH010000204.1:0-6303 GCA_965363375.1 uncultured bacterium | reverse complement strand
AGCATCTGAAATTGGCGATTATGCGCGACAATCAATTGATTTGGGACGCGGAACAAAACGATTTTCAGGAGGAAAACGGCAAGAAAATTTAAAAAGGAAATTGAGCGTCTTGCAAGCACTTTTCCCTCTGAGGAAAAATATCGTCTTTGCGACCAGATCATTCGCTCATCACGTTCTATCAATGCAAATATTGCAGAAGGCCACGGAAGATTCACATATAAAGATCAATTACACTTTTGCATTCAAGTAAGAGGCTCATTAAGCGAAACATTAAACCATTTAATTGATGCGTATGATTGTAAATATATTTCTAGTGAGGCATTACAATCTTTTAAAATAAAAATTGATGAAGTAGAAAGAATGTTAAATGGTTATATCACATTTTTACGCAAAAGCATTACCTAACCAATCAACTTGTCAACTTGTCAACCTATCAACTTTTCACATACATCCTGCACCTTTCCGATAACGCCCTCATTATGGGCCAGCGCAATGCCGAATGGTGCGGCCACGGCCCCGTGCTGGAGCAGGATATCGCCATCACCAATATTTCACTGGATTTGATTGGTCAGGCGCGCAACTTTTACCAATACGCAGCCGATTTATACAATGGTTTTTCAGCCGATGAAAAAAGGGCTGTCGATAACTTCATTCCGCAACCGTGGAAAAGCTACAACCGCGAGCTGCAGGAAGATGATTTGGCCTTTTTGCGCGCCGAAAAGCAGTATATAAACCTGTTGATCACAGAAATACCCAATGGAGACTGGGCACAAACCGTGTTGAAACAATTTTTCTTTTCCGCTTTTCAATTTTACCAATACACAGCCCTGCAAAACAGCAGTGATGCGCAGCTGGCAGCGGTTGCCGAAAAGAGTTTGAAAGAAGTAGCCTACCACCTGCGCTGGAGCGGTGAGTGGGTGATAAGGCTTGGCGATGGCACAACCGAAAGCCACCAGCGCATGCAAAAAGCATTGGAAAACGTATGGATGTTTACCGGCGAAATGTTCAACGCGACTCCGTTTGAACAGGAAGCGGCTACCGCAGGCTTTGGTGTGGATGTTACCGGCGCATTAAATGAAGCTTGGCATCAAAAAGTGAAATCTGTGTTTGAAGAAGCCACATTAGAAATACCGAAAAATACCTGGGCGCAAAGCGGCGGCAAGGCAGGCATTCATACCGAACATTTAGGTTTTTTGTTAGCCGAAATGCAGTACCTCCAACGCACGTATCCCAACGCGGTGTGGTAAAACGTCTTAAATTCCTTTTAAATGAGTAATGGAAAACAGCAATAGTCATATAAAACCTTTCAATTCCTTTTCATCCACGGGTGTAACGGAGGAAGCGATATGGCAATTGCTGGAAGAAGTAAAAGATCCTGAAGTGCCGGTGCTTTCCATTATTGACCTGGGCATTGTGCGTGCGGTAGCAGTAGAAGGTGAACAAATTTCCATCACCATTACACCTACTTATTCCGGCTGCCCCGCCATGGATGTTATTAGTATGGACATCCGGCTGAAACTGATTGAAAAAGGAATGAGACACATTACAGTAAAACAGCAGCTTTCCCCCGCCTGGACCACCGACTGGATGAGTGAAGAAGGTAAAAAGAAATTAAAGGCATTTGGCATTGCGCCACCCAATCCCAAACAACAGTTCTGCACCTCGGAAATGTTTCAACAGGAGGCCGTGCAATGTCCGCGTTGTGACAGTTATCATACCGAACTTATCAGCCAGTTTGGCTCCACCGCTTGCAAAAGCATGTACCGCTGCCTCGATTGCAAAGAAGCTTTTGATCATTTTAAATGCCATTAGAAAAATGTAAAATTCAAAATGAAAAATGATGTTCTAAAGCAGCCTTATTACCATTTGCATTTTTAATTTTTCATTACCTGCCTTCCCTAAAAATTAACCATTTACCTACTATATTTCCCTCTCAAATACACTGCCTTTCCCTACCTTAGTAGCTATGTCGGGCACAGAAGTAAACCGCCTGTTTGGGCTGGCTGCAGGCTTTGTCAACCACACGGCGCAGCACGTGTTCATCACCGGTAAAGCAGGTACGGGCAAAACCACTTTTTTAAAATACATCCGCGAGTCCTCCTTTAAAAGGCTGGCGGTGATTGCGCCTACCGGTGTAGCTGCTATTAATGCCGGCGGCGTTACCGCGCACTCGTTTTTTCAACTGCCTTTTGGTGTGTATTTACCTACGCGGCAGGCCGTTTATGCAGAAGGTAACACCGAGGTGGTAAACGAACCTATGCTGCTGAAAAACATTCGCTTCAGTGCCTCCAAGCGCGAGCTGCTGCGCGAGCTGGAACTGCTGGTGATAGACGAAATATCGATGGTACGTGCCGACATGCTGGATGCTATAGATGCTATTTTACGCAGCTACCGGCGCATGCCCGATGTGCCTTTTGGCGGCGTGCAGGTGCTGTACATTGGCGATATGTACCAGCTGCCGCCCGTGGCGCAGCGTGGGGAGTGGAACCTGCTGCAGGAATACTACAAAAGTCCTTTCTTTTTTGATGCGCTGGTGCTGCAGCAATCGCCACCGGTGTACATCGAGCTGCAAAAGATCTACCGCCAAAGCGATTCGCATTTTATCCATATTCTCAACAACATTCGCAACAACGCCGTTACGCGCGACGACCTGGACGAGCTGCACCAGCACTACAACCCGCAGTTTGTGCCGCAGCGCGACGAAAATTATATCACCCTTACCTCGCACAATGCCAAGGCCGATGCCATCAACCGCCGCGAGCTGCAAAACTTGCCCGGCCGCACCTACAAGTTTGAGGGAGAAATAAAAGGCGACTTTAGCGACAAGGCTTTCCCGGTTGATCAAACGCTGCAACTGAAAGAAGGTGCGCAGATCATGTTCATTAAAAACGACAAAGGGGAAAATAGACGTTTTTACAATGGTAAAATCGGCATCATCAGGCGCATTGAAGAGGACAAGATATTTGTGCTATTTCCAGGCGAAAGCGAAGAACTGGAACTGGAAAAAGAAACCTGGCGCAACATACGCTACAAATACGACAGGGAAGAAGACACGATTGATGAAGAAGAATTGGGCTCATACACCCAATATCCCATCCGCCTGGCCTGGGCTATCACCATCCATAAAAGCCAGGGGTTGACGTTTGAAAAAGCTATTATTGATGCCGGCGAATCGTTTGCCGCCGGGCAGGTGTATGTGGCACTCAGCCGCCTTACCACGATGGAAGGTTTGGTGCTGTATTCAAAAATAAATGGCCAAAGTATTTCTACCGATGAGCGTGTGCTGCAGTTTGCTGCTAACGCACCATCGGAAGAAGTGCTGGAAGAACATTTAAAGGAAGAACAAAAACGTTTTGTAGAAAACTCGCTGATTCAAACCTTTGACTGGGGCAAAGTGGTGCTGCTGCTGCAACAGCACCTGGAGGAGTACGAGCACCGGCAAATACACGGTAAAATGGAAGCTACTATGTGGGCTGAAAAATTGTTGCGCAAAGCAAGCGAACAACAAGGTGTAGCGCAAAAATTTGCCGTACAGCTGGAAAAGATTTTGACCACTGCCGCCCAGGATGAATATAAACATTTGCACCAGCGCATAGAAGCCGCCACCACGTATTTTGCCAAAGCCATCGACGAGCTGATTGATGAAGTGGCAGACCACATCAAAGACTTTTCAAAACGCGCCAAAACCAAAAAATACATTAAAGATTTAGGCACGCTGCAAACCATTTTAAACCGCAAAAAACTGCAGATACAGCAAACCGTGCACGTAACCACCGGCCTTGCCAAAGGGCTGGATGCTGCATCGCTTTTGCAAATTGTGGAAGAACAACACAAGGCCACTGCCGCTGCAGCCGAAGCCACGGCCGAAAAAATAAAAGAAACCACCAAGCCGCCCAAAGGCCACACCAAAACCCTAACGCTGCAGCTGTTTCGCCAGGGCAAAAGCATTGAAGAAATTGCGGCAGAGCGCGGCTTGTCAACCAACACAATCGAAACGCATCTCACGCTTTTCATTCCTACCGGCGAAGTACAAATCAACGAGCTGGTGACCGACGAAAAAGTGGAAGCTATTTTAGCCGCTATTGCCAAAACAAAAGAGCCCGGCCTTACGGCCATTATGCGCAACCTGGGCAAAAATTATACGTTTGGCGAAATAAAAGCCGTGCTGCAGTACCGCGAGCTGCTGCACCAACAAGTACATAAAGAAAGTTGAAAGAAGAAAGAGACGGCCGGAATATCGAACAAGGAACAAGAAATTATGAATGTTGAAGTGAAGCGTGAATGAGAAAGTGTTCAATGCTTCAATTAAAAGGAAAAACAGACGTTGTACATTGAAATTATTTTCTACTTTTCTCGGTGCAAAATAGTGAAAGGGAAAAGAGACGTTTTGCGTTCTACTCTTTTTCTCCGCCTTTCTGTGCGAAATGATTTAAAAGGAAAAATAGACGTTTTATCTTCCGGCTGCTTTATTCATAATTGACAATTCACAAAAGGAAAATGAGACGTTTTTGTATCTGGCTGTTTGCTATGAACCATGAACTTTTAAAAGCAAATACAGACGTTTCAAACAACCTGTCTTCAATAAAAAAAGCCCCGTTGCCGGGGCTTTGTGTTTTTAGTTGCGGGGTATGTTGTTTTTAATTTTCGGGATTGTTTTCAGGTAGGTAAAAATGGCTTTGGCTTCGCCGTCGGTCAGGTAAGGATAGGGTGCCATAGGCGGCTTTACCGGGCCATGCGGCGTTTGACCTGTTTTCAATGCTTTTACAAATTGATCTTCGGTCCAGTTGCCAATACCGGTTTCTTCATCCATGGTGAGGTTGCGGGTAATAATTTCTTTACCGTTCGGAGCCAGCATCTTATTGCCGCCGCCAAAAAAGCCTTTCGACTTTTCGGGATTGCCCATGTCGTTAGAGGCAAAATCTGCCGAGTGGCAGCTGTAGCATTCCAGTTGCGCCACAGCTATATAGCGGCCCCAGGCTACCGTGTTGGTAGTGTCGGGCTGCTCAATGGCACCGTCGGGCATTTGGGCCGGCTCTATGCCACCAATGTTGGTTATAAACTTAGCCAGGAACGAGTATTCGGTTGCCGGCTGCGCCATTTCGTTGGGCTGCACCCACTGGTGGTCGCTGCGCAAAAAGGCGATGATGGAAGCCACATCTTCATCCGACATATGCGGCAGGCGTGCCATAATGGGCAGAAACGTGCCATCGGGCTTAATGCCGGTGCGCAGCAGGTAAGCCAGCTGTCCGTCGGTCCAGGTGCCAATGCCATGCTCGGGGTGGGCGGTGATGTTTTTGCTGTAGATAGCGCCAAACTGCGGCGCTTCATTCATGCGGCGGCCGGTAAGTGCGCCAGTGTTGGGGTCAAGGTGGCAATGGTTGCACAGCATGGCAGAAAGCTGCTGGCCCTTTACAATACGGGCCGGCGTGGCTTCCACTTTAAGGTCCAGCGTTTTGGCTTCATAGCTGGGTATGCCTCTAAAGGCAACAAAAGCAGCAAAGCCGGCCGTGCAAAGGGCAATAATGCCAACTACGATAAGCAGGTAGCGTAGTGCTTTTTTCATGAGCAGTTCGTTTTGGTTATTGAGGTTACAATAAAGGTAATTATCAACGTTGGAGGCTGCTGGCCCGGCTGCATCAATTGCAGTTTTTTGTGTATGGATTGATATAAATGAAAAAACACGATCACCGCTGCCAAAAAATAGGTAGGTTTGCACGCCGATGAGCCCCGCCCTGGGGGCGTTTCATCATAACTAATTTCTTCTTCCCCCATTTTAGGGAGCCGGGGGTAAACCTTAAATGAAACAATGTCTTTAGTAGTAGTAGGTTCAATGGCGTTCGATGCAATTGAAACCCCGTTTGGTAAAAGCGATAAAATTATTGGCGGTGCCGCCACTTACATTGCCTGGAGTGCCTCCAACTTTGCCTCTCCCATTAAACAGATATCCGTAGTAGGCGGCGATTTTCCGAAAGAAGAACTGCAGGCGCTGGAAGCCCGCGGCGTTATTCTGGAAGGCGTACAGATAAAGGAAGATGAAAAAACCTTCTTTTGGAGCGGTAAGTACCATATGGATATGAACACGCGCGACACGCTGGATACGCAGCTGAACGTGCTGGCCAACTTTACCCCCGTAGTGCCCGACAGCTACCAGAACTGCGAGTTTCTGATGCTGGGCAACCTGGTACCCGCCGTGCAGCTGAGCGTGATTAATCAAATGAAAGAGCGCCCCCGCCTGGTGGTGATGGATACCATGAACTTTTGGATGGAAACCGCTATGGACGACCTGAAAAAAGTGCTGGCCAA
>CBDTUH010000203.1:0-6349 GCA_965363375.1 uncultured bacterium | reverse complement strand
GTATTACATCGGCACGGCGGAGGCGGCTTTCAATAGCGTTGAGCAGCTCGGTAGGGTCAAAAGGTTTGGTAATGTAATCGTCGGCACCCACATCCATGCCGTGGCGCACATCGGCCCGCTCGGCCCGTGCCGAAAGAAAAATAAAAGGCGTATGCTGTGTTTCTTTGTTTTTGTGCAACAGGTGAAGTACGCCGTAGCCATCCAGCTCGGGCATCATAATATCGCAGATAATGAGGTCGGGTTTGTTTTTTAAAGCCACTTCCACGCCTTTTTTGCCATTGGCAGCGGTAAGCACGCTGTAGTTGGCCAGCTCCAGTATTTCAGCGGTGTTCTCGCGGATGGTGCTATTATCCTCAATAAGCAAAATCTTTTTCATGACTAACTATTTTTTGCAGCCTTATGCGGAACTCGGTTCCTTCATTCAGCTTGCTTTTAAAACGAATTTGGCCGCCCAGCAATTCGGTATAGCGCTTAATGATGTGCAGGCCCAGGCCGGTACCCTGTATGTTGCCGGCATTACTGGCGCGGTAAAAAAGGTCAAAAAGGTGCTGCTGGTCGGCATCGGGAATACCTATGCCCCTATCTTTTACCGACAGCTGCAGGCGGCCGCCCTCGGTTTTTGTTTTAATATCTATAAGTGTTCCTTCTGCCGAAAACTTGATGGCGTTGGAAAGCAGGTTGAAAATAATATGCTTGAGTAGGGCCGGGTCGGTATAAAGCAACGGCAGGCCCTGGTGCCGGTAGCGTATGTGCTGACGGCTGATGCCCTGCAGGTCTTCGATGATTTTGCCTATATGCTCTTCGATGTTAAACTCGCGGGGGCGTATCTGCAGCTTGCCTTCCTCAATTTTTCCGATAGATAGAAAATCATCCAGTATATCGGTAAGCATGCTGGTAGATGACAAAATGCGATCGATGTGCACCTTTCGTTTTTCCTGCTCCTCGGTTTTTTTGTACTGGCTGATGAGGTAGGCCGAGGAAACAATGGTGCTGAGCGGCGTGCGAAACTCGTGCGATGCAATGGACACAAAGCGCGACTTCATTTCGTTCACATCTTTTTGTTTTTGCAGGGCGGTGCGCAGCTCTACCTCGGCCGTTTTTTGATCGGATATATCGAAAGCAATGCCCAAAAAACCAATGATCTTATTGTCACCGTTGCGCAGCGCTGTAATGGACACATCTACCGGAAATCGTTTGCCGTTTTTATGAATATAGGTCCACTCGTGCTGGTTGGGCAGGTTGCGGCGCGCCTTGGCCACAAAGGTTTCAAAGCTGGGCGCCACCGGCTCGTGCAGCTGTGCCGAAAAAAGAGAAGCATAGTATTTTACTTCTTCTTCTTCATGAAAAATCATTGGTGTTTGGCAGCCTACCAGTTCATCGGCGGTATAGCCCAGGTATTTTTCTGCCGCGGGGTTAAACAGGTCGATAATGCCGTTAATGTCGGTAGCAATTATGATAGCGCCGGCATTGTTCCAGATGCTGCTGAAAAAAGCGTTCATCTTTTGCAGCTCACGGTCCTTTGTTTCCACCTGCCTCAGCTGCTCGCGCAGTTTATTTACGGTTTGTATCAGCGTGTGGGTGTGCGTTGTTATATCAGGTTCGGGCGGAGCGGTTTTGTGCAGGCTGCAGTTGGTGATGAAGGCAGCAGTAAAATGCTGCCCCGCTTCGGTATAAGGCACCAGGCCCACTTCTACAGCAAAAGGCTGGCCCTGACTGTTGATAGTGGTTATTTGCTGGCCGGCAGAAGTGTCTTTTTTTTGTTGGGGGTATAAATGAGAGGATGCAGGAAAACAGGCCGGCAGCAGCCGCGCGGCATCTATACCTATTATTTCGGCAGCGGTGTAGCCAAACTGCGAAAGCACGTGCCGGTTGGCCTGCACTACCCGGCCTCCTGCATCGACAATGATGATGCCAATGCCGGCGTGTTCAAACAAAGGTTTAAAGCCGGGGTGGTAGCTCATAAAAGTAAAGAATGTGGCGAATCTAAATTTACCCCTTTTTTAGCGAAAAAAGCTGACAACGGTGGGCTGCCCTTATGATTTTGCGTTGGTAATGGCTGCGTAAGAAAAGGCCTGTAATACAGCTTAGCAAGTGTTTTTTAAAAACGTCTGGCCTTTCTTTTAAGTTATTGCGCACGAGAAAGGGAAAAGAGTTGAGTATAAACGTCTGAATTTCCTTTTAAAATTTTTCATCGCAATTGACTATTCACCATTCACAGCTACACTTCATCATTCATCAGTTCCTAGTTTCTTGTTCGCCATTATAACGTCTCTTTTCCCTTTTGTATCACTGATGACGCAGATTATCAAATACTGGATTTCGCGGATGAGTCGTTCTTCATGTAAGATGTTTATCCTATGTCAAACGTCTCTTTTTCCATTTACCCGCCGCTACTGACAGCTGTCACCAAAACGGCTAATAGCCATCATTGTGGGGCAAGGCAGGCCGGCTTAGGTTTGTAATGGTAACAGCCTTTGTTGTAAAATAAAAGCCATGCGCACATTACTAACCATACTGGTGGGGTTTGTATCGGCAGCCGCCTTTGTGGGGGGTACCATGCTGCTGACAGCGCCTTACGGCTACGTGTCGGAGTTGATGGAGGTATTGTGGGGTCCGTTGGCTTTTGAGGGCGAGCTGCTGCCCGGTATTGTGGTGATGCTGCTGGTGGGCCTGGCGCACCTCGCCGCTTTTTTGGCTTGCCTGGCCGGCGGCAAACATGGCTACCGGCTTACGCTGTACGCGGGCAGCCTGCTCAGTCTTTGGATGGCGGCACTGCTGGCGCTTACACCCGGTTTTTATCCCCTGCATTTTATTTTCCTGGTTTTAGGGTTGCTTATTGTGCTGACCGCTTACCACCTGTTGGGGAAAATGGCTTACTAATAAAAATAAACCGATTGTCATGCAATTAGAAATCAACGATAACCTGTCCGTGTCGGCGCTGCAGGTAAAGTTCAGCCAAAGCTTTCCGTACCTCAAGCTGGAGTTTTATACCAAAGCCCACCACTGGCAGGGCGCATCGGACGATAAAAAACGTGTACCGCCACATACGCTGTTAGGCGCCATCCGACACAAAACAACATCTGGTGTTTTCAACATCAAATCGGGCCACAAAACCGGGCAGGTAGAAAGGGATTTTAAAACCATTTATGGTTTGCAGGTGCAGGTGTTTCGGCTGCAGGACGAAAGCTGGGTGCAAACCACCGGCACCGACGACCTGACGCTGCAGCAGCAGGTGGACCTGGCCAAAGGCATGCATAAAAATAGCCAGCCAACAAAAAGCGATAGCATAGAAGAGGAGGAAGAAGAAGGCTACAACTGGCACCTTTACCCTTACATTTCTTTTGACTACAACAACTGCGAAGCTGTTTACTAAGCGAGCCAAAAACGTCTCCTTTTCCTTTTAAAAAACAAATGCAGTAAAAAGCTGTAATACAACAAAGGGTTAACAAAGCGACTTTTACTTTTACAGCTATGCAACGCTTTCCGGCTATTTTAGTACTGCTGCTTTGTTTTTCCATAACCGCTGCTGCGCAGCAAACAAGGGTAACTTTTAAAGTAACAAATGCACAGGGCGCAGCGCAGCCATTTGCCACCGTAACGGTTACCAATGTACCCGATAGCGTGAATAAAGAAGAGAAGCTGGCCGACAGTAGCGGTGCTGCTGTTTTCCTTTTGTTGCAGGACAGGCCTTACCGGGTGCAGGCATCGGCCGCGGAGTATATGCCGGCAGAAATGACACTGACGGTAAAAGGTGATAATCCTGTTTATACCCTGGTGGTGGAAGCCAAAGCTACCTCACTTTCTACGGTAGTGGTTACCGCATCGCGCCCGCTGCTGCGGCAGGAAGATGATAAAACCATTGTAGACCCCGAAGGCCTCGCCAACAGCTCTACCAACGCTTACGAAATCATGGAAAAAGTGCCCGGCCTTTTTGTAGACCAGGATGGCAATATTTACTTAAACAGTACCACACCGGCTACCGTATACATCAACGGCCGCGAGCAAAAAATAAGTGCGGCCGATATTGCTACCATGCTCAAAAGCCTGCCGCCCAACTCTATTGCTTCCATTGAAATTTTGCGCACGCCATCGGCGCGTTACGATGCATCGGGCAGCGGCGGCATTGTAAACGTGGTGCTGAAAAAAGGCGTACGCATTGGCCTTACCGGCAGTGTTACAACTGGTTTTAACCAAGGACGCTTTGGCAACCAATTTGCCGGCTTTAACCTTAATAACAACAGCGGCCGCCTCACCACTTATTTCAACTTTCAGTACAGCCGGCGCAAAACATTTGACAGCCTGCAGACCACGCGCTTTTTTGCCGGCGATACAGCGCTGAGCCAGGTGGCCGAAACCATTTATCCTACCAATAGCTTTTACACCGGCTTTGGCGCCAGCTACGAGCTGAGTAAAAAATGGGAAATAGCTTACGACGGACGCTACAGTCTCAACAATTCGCGCAACAGCAGCACCAACCTTTCGCAGATTGTGAAAGAAAGCAACGGGCAAGTGCTGCAAAGCAATGAAGCGCTGGTGGCTAATAAGGGCCGCAATTTTAACCTTAGCAACTCGCTTTCTTTAAAGTACAAAATAGACAGCGCGGGTTCCGAATGGATCACTGATCTTTCACACACCTACGCGCCCAACCATACAGACCAGCATTTAAGCACGTTTATTTACACACCAATACTGCAGCCTGCGGAAAGCGAAGGCAACTTTGACAACAACCTGCAGTTTTTTTCGGCGCAAACCAATTTTATAAAAAAGCTGCCTCGTAAACTCACGCTGGAAACAGGCGTAAAAGGAACCTGGGTAAAATTTACCAACAACACCGACTACTTTAACATGAGCAACGGCACGGCTGTAAAAAACAGGGCGCGCTCAGGAGCTTACCGCTATACCGAAAACATTAATGCGGCGTATGTGCAGGCCTCCAAAACCGCTTTTGGCGTAACGCTGAAAGTGGGCACGCGCATGGAAAATACGACTATGGAAGGGCGGCAGCTGGCACCTAAGGACACCTCGTTTTTACTGAGCCGCACCGACTTTTTTCCTTACATCTACTTAAGCCGCAGCCTGATGCAGATAGCCGGCTACGATGTGCGTGCTTACCTGGTGTACCGCCGCACCATCAGCAGGCCCGCTTACGAATACCTCAATCCCTCCATCCGTGTGGTGGATCCTTATCTTTTTGAAACGGGAAACCCAAGCCTACGGCCGCAGTTTACCAACAACTACGAAGCCAACATATCGGTAACGGAGCGGCCTATTTTTGCCATTGGCTACAACGATACCAAAGACATTTTTACACAGGTGGTGTACCCATCCGACAGTAACCGCCTGAGCCGCACGTACGATAATTTGGGTAGTAATAAAGAAACTTATTTCCGCGCCATTGGTGCCATACCGCCAGGCAAGCGATACTTTTTTGTAGTGGGCACGCAGTACAACCACAATTTTTACAACGGCCTTATTGAAGGCAATAAGCCGCTTCAGTTTAAGCGTGGCAGCTGGTCGCTGTTTACCTATCAAACTTTTAAAGTAACGCCGCTTACTACTTTCAGCTTTAATGGTTTTGTGCGCTTTAATGGCATGCAGCAGTTTTACGAGCTTTCCAATTTTGGTTCGCTCAGAATGAGTTTGTCGCAACAGTTTTTCAATAAAAAGCTGACCGCTACATTAAGCGCTGAAGACCTGTTTTATACCAACCAGTACCACTTTGAGTTGGCCCAGGGTTCGGTGGCGGCGGCAGGTTTTCGCAAAAGCGATTCCAGACGTTTTGGGTTGAACCTTCGGTATAATTTTGGCCTGCGCAAAAAAGAAGAGAACAATGTGTTCAATATGGAATCGCCGGAGCGCGCCAACTGATTTCAATTCCATTTTTTGTTGATACGTTTTTTTTTAAGCATTAGGAAAATACAAAGCATGTTGTGGTAGTTGCGCCAATAAGTGATTATTGATTGGCAAACTAAACGTTGTTGTTTTAAGAAACGCATTTTGCTTTGCTGTTTATAAAAACGTCTCTTTTTCCTTTTAAAATAAAAAAGCCTTTTATATTCAATTATCAATTGCTGTTGCGAATGTTTGATTGCGGAAGAAGTTAAAAGGAAAAAGAGACGTTTTTTGAAAATGAAAATGCAGCCGCATCAAACGCGTAGCTACCAATTGCAGCATTAAAATTTGTATAACTGTCAATACCTG
The DNA here is from genome assembly GCA_965363375.1 of uncultured bacterium. GTDB lineage: Bacteria > Bacteroidota > Bacteroidia > Chitinophagales > Chitinophagaceae > Flavisolibacter. The sequence continues at coordinate 148 of CBDTUH010000203.1, read as the reverse complement.
TTCACTATGTTCCAGCAACGAATCAATAGATTGGTATCCTCAAAACGTCCCTTTTTCCTTTTAATGTTTTCAGTGCTTTTTGTAGCGCCGCGCCCTGCGGTGGCGCAGTTGCCCATGGTAGGCAAAGTAACCGACCCGGTGGAGTGGG
>CBDTUH010000202.1:0-6349 GCA_965363375.1 uncultured bacterium | reverse complement strand
CGTGCAGCAAAAAATGAGCTGGGAAGTGGCCACGGGCTTTACCATCCGCTCCATCATTCAAAAGAAAAACAACCCCGAAAAGCTGCAAAACACCGAAGTAACGTGGGTAAGCCCGCGTTCGGCAGCAAAATTGTGATTATAGATTAAATGGTGAGTACCGCATAAATGACAGCAACCGAATTTCAAGAAATAGCTTCTACCCTGCCTGCGCAGCCCGGCATTTATCGCTACTACGATGCGGCCGGCACGCTGCTGTATGTGGGCAAGGCCAAACATATCCGCAAACGCGTTTCGTCTTACTTTAATAAAACCGGCGCCTCCTACAAAACGCACGAGCTGGTGCGCCGCATTCATAAAATAGAGTTTACCATTGTCAACTCCGAGCAGGATGCTTTTTTGCTGGAGAACTCGCTGATCAAGCAGTTTCAGCCGATGTTCAACATCAACCTGAAAGACGATAAAACCTATCCTTACATTGTTATCAAGAACGAGCCTTTCCCGCGCGTGTTTTTAACGCGTCAAAAAATAGAGGACGGCTCGCAGTATTTCGGGCCTTACACTTCTATTAGCAAAGTGCGCGACCTGCTCAATTTTATCAAGCAAACCATTCTGCTGCGCACCTGCCCGCTCAACCTTACAGAAAGAAATATCAGCAAAGGCAAGTTCAAGGTATGCCTGGAATATCATTTGGGCAACTGCCTGGGCCCCTGCGAGGCGCACCAAAGCGAAGAAGATTACAACCAAAACATAGCGCAGGTAAAAAACCTGCTGCGCGGAAATTTAGGTCCCGTGGCGCAGCACTTTAAAGCCGAAATGCGGCAGTACGCCGAAAGCCTGCAGTTTGAAAAAGCCGAGCAGGTGCACAAAAAGCTGAAGTTCCTGGAAAATTACCAGTCGCGTTCGGTAGTGGTAAGTACCAGCACGCGCACGCTGGATGTGTTCAGCATTATTAAAGAAGACGAGGTGGCTTATGTGAACTTTCTGATGGTGCAGCACGGCGCCATCATTCACACCAAAACAATGCCTGTGGAGGCGCAGCTGGACGAAACGGTGGAAGAAATCTTGGCCTTTACCATTGCGCAGGTGCGCGCCATGTTTGAAAGCGAAGCCAAAGAAATAGTGGTGCCTTTTGAGATAGACTACGACGAGCCCGAGGTAACGCTGACCATACCTAAAGGCGGCGATAAAAAGCAGCTGCTGGAGCTGAGCGAAAAGAACGTGCAGTACTTTGTGAACGACAAAAAAGCAAAGGCACGCCTGCAGCTGAATACTAAGGGTGGCGATAAAATGCCGGTACTGCTGCAGATACAAAAAGACCTGCAACTGCCCATAGTGCCGGTGCATATGGAGTGCTTTGACAACTCCAACTTTCAGGGCAGCTACCCCGTGAGCGCCATGGTGTGTTTTAAAGGCGGCGAACCTTCGAAAGCGGACTACCGGCATTTCAACATCAAAACGGTGCAGGGCATTAACGACTTTGCCTCTATGAAAGAAGCAGTGTACAGGCGTTACAAGCGCCTGAAAAGCGAAGGCACATCCATGCCGCAGCTGGTGATCATTGACGGTGGCAAAGGACAGCTGAGCGCCGCTAACGAGGCAATAGAAGAACTGAACCTGCAAGGCAAAATGACACTGATAGGCCTGGCCAAAAATGAAGAGGAAATATTTTTTGTAGGCGATACCGAAAGCCTGAAACTGCCTTACGACAGCGACAGCCACAAACTCATTCGCCGCATGCGCGACGAGGTGCATCGCTACGGCCTCTCCTTTCACCGCAACAAACGCAGTAAAGGCACTTTTAAAAACGGTCTGCAGGATATTAAAGGCATCGGGGCCGCATCGGCCAATTTGCTCTTAAAAACCTTCCGCTCTATCAACAACATCAAGCAGCAACCCGAAAGCGAGCTGGCCAAAATAGTGGGCGCTTACAAGGCAAGGGTGGTGAAAAGTTTTTTTGAAAAGGAAAGTTAGAGTAGATAACAGAGGACAATACCTTTTACGTACCAAGTGTATGTACTGCTGATATTTTTCTATAGATATGATAGTAATGCGCCTAACGGATTAGGGCTTGCCGATGTACCGGCATTAGCATTCCGTCTGCCTAAATTTATTACAAAAGTTCAATAGAAATAATTTGTTGAGTACTTGTTTGTCAGCCGGTATATTGGCAAACCCATGTTACCTGCTGTTCTTCCTTCGTCCGGTAGTTTCCAGCCGAAGCAACAGTCTTGATACCGAAAAAATGCCGAGCAGCCAAAAGGAAAAGTTGGCGTAGTCAAGCAAGTCTCTATCAGAAATACTTTTCAAACCTGGATTTGTCCACCTATGAATGAGGAACACAACAACTAAAAGTGTCAGCAAACTCCAAATAATGAAAGCAGCCCAGCCAAGTGCCACTAATATTCGTGTAATGAACTGTATCATAGTTAAGTTGCAAGTGTAATCCCGAAAATGCTCTTATAATAGAATGCTGCAATTATAAAAGTAACAGGTGAGCCGGCCATAAGCCAAGAAATAAAAATATAGCGATTAAAATTTGCCCACCTTGCTTTATAATACCACAAAAAGTAAATTATGATTAGTGCTACAACTGAAATGATAAACCCGTGTATCATTAGCCCATAGTTATCGTCATATTCCAAGAACTGTGCTCTGTAGAAACATGTCCAACTATATGCTGTCTGAACAATCAACACTAAAGGAAAGATGATATTTCGGAGCCTCAAAAGCATTGCAGGTAACATCTAAATATACGAACATCCTTGCCACAAAAAGAAGTAGTTTTTAATTAGTTATGGTGCAAAAGGTTCAACTTAATTATATCAGTGAATATTTACAAATAGGAGTTGTTAATTGGCAGAAGGTCTGTCTTTTATCGCCACAGGTGATTCCTTTTGGAGAAAGGACAGACCACCGTTGCATTTTTATAGGTGAAAAAAAACGGTATTTTTAAAAACGTCTGAGTTTCCTTTTGAAAAAAAGAGGTAAACACCTTATTTCTATACTCGTCATACCTTAACAGGAAACAACAATACGTCTATTTTCCCTTTAAGCTTTTTAACTTGTAAGCGGGTGATCTTTACAACTTTCCCAAAAACGTCTCTTTTTCCTTTTGGTCTATAACATAAAAGATAAGGTAGTAATAGAAATAAAAAAACCGGGCAAAGCGCCGGCATGCAGATGGAGAGTGGCTTAAAAAAAAAGGGGCCCGGATAGAAATCCAGCCCCGTTTTTAAAATCCAATATCCTATGAAAAACCGAGATAAAAGTACAACTATTTTCTGTACTTCCTAGCAAACGGCTGATTTTTTCTAAAAATTTTTTAAAATGCTTTCAATCCTGTTTAAAAAAAATCCCGCCACAAGGGGCGGGACTCTGTATTTTTCTTTAGCTACTTAGTAAGACCAAAGGTCCTGTTCGTAGTTGAAAATGCGTTCTTTAATGTTTTCTCCTTCCAGCAGGCGCAAAATCGGGTCTTTAATCAATTGCTGGATGTTGCGGTTAGAAGGATTGTCCAATGTAGACTTGGTGATGTATGAAGCGAACATGCGGCTCTCGAACAACTCTTCCCAGGTCATACGGTGCATACCCATGTTTTTAGGGTTGTACACTTCGTACTTGGCCAGTGTGGGGCGCAGGTCGGGGTAGTAAACCCAGAACATTACCGAGCTACCTCTTTCTTCACCGGTGATAGGGTTTACAATGCTACGCAGCGGTGCAATACCCAGTATGCGCACAAACAGGCGGCTGGCTTCGCGGTCAAACACCCACTCTTCTTTAATACGCAGCTTCATTACACTGTTGGCATCAAAGCTTTTTTGTGTTACTACATATTCTACAATTTTAGAAGGGTCGTTTACATCGTAGCTAGGCAGCGTATCGGGCGCACCACCTGCGGTTACACCTTGCGCATCGGTCAACGACAGCGGGGTGGTAAAACGCTCATCCTGGAAGGCAGTAACCTCACCGCTTTGTACGGCTTTCAGTAATATAGAAATAAAACGCTGGTCGCCATTATCATCTTCGCCCTGGTAGCGGAAAGGCATATTCAGCTTTTCGCGCAGGTCCAGTTCGCGCCATACTTTTTCTGCAAAAAGGGCATCGTCCCAACGCAGGTGCTCGTAAGGCAGTGGCGTACGCTCATTCAGCCCGCTTTTATCAAAAGCAGCATCCTGGCGCATTGATTTTTTGATAGCCGAGTCGCCGGTACCGGTTGCACCTTCTACCCTGATGGGGATATTTCCATAAGGATTGTAATTGGTAGGGGGTGCCGTATTGTTGTTTTGCTGCTGTGTACCTTGCGTACCGGCTTCGTTACCGGTCGTTTCGGTAGTTCTGCCGCGGCGGCGGGTAGAGCGCTGCTGCGCATCGGCTTCAGATACTACCAGTCCTAAAAAGGCCACAAGCAAGCAAACTTTTACTAATTGGCTTTTCATTCTTTATAAAATTTTTAATTTATCTGATGTTATACAAAAGTGGCGCTACAGACCTTGACCTGCCATCCGGACCTACTGCTTTAATATCTTCAATAGTTACCAGCTGACCAGGTTTTACATTTCTTACAATGTTTAACGCCTGTTGGTTCCATGTATTGCCCTGAACACGTGCTTCTACAAAGTCGCCATTGGCATCTTCACCTATTACGGTAAAAGAAGTTACTTTATAAGTCAGATCAAACGGAAAGTCTTTAATCCAGGCTGATACACCACCTTGTGCGCGGAAGGCACCGGCAGGTACGTTAGCACCAGATGCAAACTGACCTACAGTAGCTACGGGGTCAGGAATGGTACGCACCCTGAACACCTGCTGACCCGCTTTTTTGCCCGCTACATTTACGGTAATGGTAGTGTTGTCGTTCACTGTATTTACACGTGCAATGTACTGGCCGGGGCCAACTTTTGTCAAAGATCCCTGAGATATGCTAGGCTGCAGCTGCTCGGCACCACCGCTGGCAGCAATGGAAACGGGGTTGTCTACACCAATGTACAGCACGTTCATTTTTGTAAGTGAAATAGCTGTTGCTGACTGGCCTACTGTATACTCAATGTTCTTGGTAATGGTTTGCGGTTTGCCATCCTGGTCGGTATAAGAAATAGATACCGGAACCGAGTGCGAACCTACACCACCTGCATTTACAGTCAGGCGGGCTGCTCCATCTTCACCTAACGGTGCACCAGCACCATTTATTGTAATACGCGGTTGTGCTGCTTTACTAAAAGCACCCACACCAGCCGTAATTTCAATTTCTTCACCTGGCATTACATAGCTGCTGCTTTGGCCAATAATGGCTGCATAAGTATCAAAACGAACGGCTACTTTACCTACTTGCTCGTGGTATAAGGATACCACGCGGTTTTCAGCTGTTTTTACGTCGTTCTGAAATTTGCTCAGCATGGTAATGGCAGCCACTGTAGGTACCATTCTAAAATAAGCACCTTCCCAGGTTTGGTTAGATGTATTTCTGGAAGCAGGAACACTCAGGTCAATCTGACGCAGGTAAGTTTCTACCTGGCCTTTTAAAGACGGGTCAATTGCTATAACGTCGGCTTTGTATTTTTCAAGGCGTGCTCTTAATTCTTTACCTTTTCCTTCTTCTACCATCAGGCGTGTGGCCACATCCTGGTTATCTTCTTTAAAAGTAGAGTCACCATTTTCAGCAGGGTTAAAACCGGCAGCAGCTAAGATTTGGCTTTTCAGGCCATTAATGTAGCTGTTCAGCTCAGTGGTCATTTGTGTAACGCGCTGTGCCTTAGGTGCCCACTCTTTTGCTTTTGCAGCGCTGGAAGGGTCGGCCATCTTTTCTTCAAAAGATGACATAATGGTATTAGTGGAAGTGTTGATTGTGTTGTTAGTAGCCGTTAAACTGTTGTCAACGGTTTTAAAGGCATTCAGGATTTCTGCTGATACGTTCAGGGCTAACATGGCGGTTAGCACCAGGTACATCAGGTTGATCATCTTCTGCCGCGGCTCTGCAGGTAGTGCCATATCGGGTTAATTATTTAAATCTTTTTAGAAAACTTGATTGGATTTTAAATGTTGCTTTATAGCTTATCTTCCTTGCATAGCACTCAGCATGTTTCCGTAAATGCTGTTCAGGCGACCTAAGTTGCCAGCTAGCGTGCTAACCTGCTCCTGTACTTTTTTAGCATCATCAGCGGTACCCAGCATAGCATTGCTGGTTTCTGCCAGGCGGCCATAAAAAGAGTTCAGGGTTTTCAGGTGGTTGTTGCTTTCCTGCAGTTCCAGTTCGTAAATAGTATTTAAAGAAGACAGGTTTTTAGTCAGCACCTGAATCTGGTCGTGGAAAATGCGGGCACCATCAGAAGCCTGGTTGAAAGCACCTACCGAG
>CBDTUH010000201.1:0-6352 GCA_965363375.1 uncultured bacterium | reverse complement strand
TCCTACGGCTACCAAAGCGCCCTGGGAATTTGAGCACCGCCTCCGTTTAAGCAAAGAAGATAAAGAACGCAGCTTTGTACAGGCGCGCCATTACTCATACCGCGAAGACAACAAGCATTATTACATCAATGACAAAGAAAATCCTTACGAGGAGACAAAGCGTTTTGACTGGATACGCGGCGATATAGTTGGCGGCCGTTCGCTGCTGTGGGCACGCGCCTGTTACCGCTGGAGCGATCTGGATTTTGAAGCCAATGCTAAAGATGGCCAGGGTGTGGACTGGCCCATCCGTTATAAAGACATTGAGCCCTGGTACAGTTACGTAGAAAAGTTTATTGGTGTGAGTGGTAACCGCGATGGAATTGATGTAGTGCCCGACGGACAGTTTCAACCGCCCTTTGAAATGAACTGCGTTGAAAAACATTTTAAAGCGCAGGTGGAAAGCTCGTTTAACGACCGTTATGTTATTATGGGCCGTACCGCCAACCTTACCCAACCCGTAAAAGGCCGTGGCCTCTGCCAGGCGCGCGACCTTTGCCACCGAGGTTGTCCTTACGGCGCTTACTTCAGCACTAATGCCAGTACCATTCCGGCAGCGTATGCCACGGGCAATTTAACCGTAAGGCCCCATTCGCTGGTGAATAAAGTATTGTATGATGAGCAGCAAGGCAAAGCCACCGGTGTGGAGATAATTGATACCGAGACAAAGCAGGTACAAACATTTTATTCCAAGATTATTTTCTTAAATGCGTCTACCGTAGCCACTGCTTTTATCTTATTGAATTCTACCTCCAATCGTTTTCCTAATGGGCTGGGCAATGGCAGCGACCAGGTGGGCCGCAACCTGATGGACCATCACAAAGGCCTTTCGTTTTGGGCCGAGGTAGATGGGTTTGAAGACACCTATTATTACGGCCGCCGCCCTACCAGCATTTACATCCCACGGTTTAGAAACATTGAAGAGCAACACCCCGATTTTTTGCGCGGCTATCATTTTGGCGCCGGTGCTTACCGCGGTCCGAGTGCGGGCGATGCGCCCATTGGTGCCAGCCTGAAAGAAGCCCTGACTGTGCCGGGCGGCTGGCATGTAAGCATGTATGCTTTTGGCGAATGTTTGCCATACGCCGATAATCGAATTACATTAAGTAAAGACAAAAAAGACAAATGGGGCCGACCCTTGGTAGTGGCGGATTGCGAGTTTAAAGACAATGAAAAAAGAATGCACGAAGATGTAAAAACCACTGGACTTGAAATATTAAATGCCGCGGGTTTTAAAAACGCGGGCGTGGGCGGCAGCATCTCCTTTCCCGGCAATGCCAACCACGAAATGGGCACCGCGCGCATGGGCCACGATGCAAAAACTTCGGTACTGAACGCTTTCAATCAAATGCACGAAGTGCCGAATGTATTTATAACGGATGGCTCCTGCATGACCTCGGGCTCCTGCGTCAATCCATCCATTACCTACATGGCGCTTACAGCAAGGGCTTGCGATTATGCGGTGAAAGAATTGAAGAAGATGAATATTTAAAAACGTCTGTTTTTACTTTTAATAATTAAACCGACTTTTCCAGCTGATGTCTGAAGACTGCCGTCTGACGATTTCCCAAACCGTCTCTTTTCCCTTTTAAAATAAAAATGCCGCAACCTAAAAAAGGGGCGGCATTTTCGCTGTCTGATCCTAATTGCTAATCATCGTCTCTTCTAATCCACCACACAATGGCTGCCGTGGTAAGCGCCATTACGGCTACTTTGGTAACGAGCCCCTGCGGGTTGTATTTCCATTCGGCCTTCCAGCCTTTTTCGGCAAAAATATTGGGCACCGTGCCTTTGCTCAGGTCATCGGCAATACCTTCTACTACGGCCACCCGGTCGGCCGCCAACAACGACAGCCAGTGCGTCCAGCTGCCCTCGCTGTACTTAAAGGCATAACGCCGTATGGCACCGCTGATGCCCGATGGCGGTACCGAAGTGCCAAACACGGCAGTTACATTGGGCCGCTCGTTGGAGTGCAGCACCTCAATGTTTTCCGGCTGCAGCGTGGGGCGCTCCCAGTTGATACGATTGTGGTCGTCGCCGGTATATTTTTTCATGGGGTATGTAGGCTCGTTCTTATCGTCGGCATCTATACCCCAGCCTTTAATATGTGCGTATTTATTTTCTAAATTTTCCATGATGTTTTGTTTTTATGCCCGTGCAGACGGTGGTATCAAAATGGGTTTAATGCAATTATCCAGCTTGGCAGAAAAAATGTGGTACGCTTCGGCCACTTCTTCCAGCGGTACGCGGTGCGTTACAATTTCTTTAGGGCTGATGATGCCGTCCTGTATGTGCTTTATCAATTTAGGCAGCAGCCGCTTTACCGATGCCTGGTTGGCACGTATGGTAAGGCCTTTGTTCACCACATTACCAATCGGCACTAAATTGGCCGTTGGCCCGTAAACACCTACTATAGAAACGATACCGCCTTTTTTTACCGAGTTGATGGCCCATTGCAGCGCCGTAGCCGAGCCGGCCTGCAGCATCATTTTGCGGCCGGTGATGGTTTGCAACGCACTGCCTGCCGCCTCGCAGCCAACGGCATCTATACACACATCGGCACCGTACCAGTCGGTAGTTTTTTTGAGGAACAGCACCGGGTCTTCCAGCGAGCGGAAGTTGTAGGCCTCGCACTGCGCATAGTTGCGTACAAACTCGAGCCGGTATTCCAAATGGTCAATCACTATCACACGTGCGGCGCCAAACAGCCAAGCGCTTTTGGCAGCCATAATGCCCACAGGGCCGGCGCCAAACACCACTACGGTATCGCCTTTTTTAATGCCGCCCATTTCTGCTGCCTGGTAACCGGTAGGAAACACGTCGGTCAGCAGCACCGCATCGTCGGGGTCCATATCAGCCGGGATGATCTCGGGGCCCACATTGGCGTAAGGCACGCGCACGTACTCGGCCTGCCCACCATCGTAGCCGCCGGCGGTGTGCGAGTAGCCAAAAATGCCGCCCACGGCCGTGGCCTGCGGGTTCGACTCGTGGCAGTTGCCAAACAGCTGTTGCTTACAAAAATTACATTGCCCGCAGGCCACGTTAAAAGGAACCAGTATGTGGTCGCCCACTTTTAGTTTGGTTACCTCGGGGCCTACCTGCTCTACCACGCCCGTAAACTCGTGGCCAAAGGTCATACCTACACGTGTATCGGGCACCAGGCCATGGTACAGGTGCAGGTCGGACCCGCAAATGCAGGAGCGTGTTACGCGCACAATCGCATCCTGCGGGTGCAAAATTTCGGGATAAGGTTTGTTGTAATCGGCACGTACCCGAAACGGGCCGCGGTAATTCATTGCCAGCATAATCCTTTCTTTTTTAAAATTTACTTTCTAACGCCAGTTCATTAATCTATTTGCCGGGCCAGCCCGCCGGGGCTGAACAGGCAAAGACGACCACCTGCTGCAAAAGCGGGCCGCCGCCCAAAATGTAGTTGCATTAAAAAACGTGCCGCGTATAAGCCGGAAGGCGCTAAGGATGAGGCTGTTAGATATAAGAATTCGTTTTTAAAAGGGAAAACAGACGTTTGGTATTAATGCAAAAGTGAAAAGGCAAAAGCAAAAAGTGAGGCAGAATTTAAAAGGAAAATAAGACGTTTTCAGCATACAACTTACAAGTATTTTAAAAGGCGTTATAGACGTTTTCAGCAGGAACGCCGGTTTTTTCTTTTTTCAAAACGTCTCTTTTTCTTTTTGCTATTATTTAACCGGCTGCACCGCCCTGATAGATCGATTGTTGCGACGCTCCGTTCTTCTTTTGGTTATTCTATTCAACAATTTTTAAAATCCGCGGTGGAGTGAGATGGTAATGGATTTTTAAAACGTCTCTTTTTCCTTTTAAGTTTTTATACGCTGTTGCGGCTGAAGTCTTCGATCTGACAAGTGCACCAAACGTCTTATTTTCCTTTTAAATTCTGCCCCACTTTTTGGTTTTGCCTTTTCATTTTTGACTTTACTTTCAAACCTCTCATTTTCCTTTTGGCACAAAAAAAATCCCGCCGAAGCGGGATTGAGTTGGTTGGTTTTGGGATAACGGACTTCCGTCCAAGAGAATATGATTTAGCTACAGCCCATGCTGTTGCCACAGTTTAAACATTTGTAGCAGGTACCGCTGCGGATGGTAATGTGGCCGCAGGTGTTACAGGCCGGCGCATCGCTTTGCATGCTTTTGGCAGCTACGTTCACCGCGTCAAAACTTCCTTCCGCTTTTACGGCTGTTTTCTGCTGCACTTTCTGCGCTTGCGGAGCCGCGGCTACCACGCGCACGTTCGACAGCTCGGGGGCCTTGGCAGGTTCGTCCCAGGCATCAGCCCCGGTATTGCTTACTTCAGGTTTATCTAAAACGTGTACGAGGTCTGTTCTGCCTAAGTATTCGTAACCCAGCGCGCGGAAGATAAAGTCCACAATAGAAGTAGTTGACTTAATGTTCGGGTGCTCTACAAAACCGGCCGGGTCAAACTTGGTAAACACAAATTTCTCTACAAATTCTTCCAGCGGCACGCCGTATTGCAGGCCTATGGAAATAGAGATGGCAAAGCAGTTGAGCATGCTGCGCATGGTGGCGCCTTCCTTGGCCATGTCGATGAAGATTTCACCAACCGTTCCATCAGGATATTCGCCGGTGCGCAGGAACACAGCTTGTCCGTTGATCTTTGCTTTTTGCGTAAAGCCACGACGCTTAGCAGGCAGCGAACGACGTTCTACAATCGACGCCAGTTTGCGTTTCAGCTTGGTATCGGGTGAAGCCTGTACACGCTTTTGTACTTCGTCCAGCAGTTCTTCAATGGTCAGTTTGCCCATATCTACAATGGCTGATTCATTGGCAACTTCTGTTTCGGCTTCGGCTGCAGATGTGTCGCTTTCTTTTTTCTTTTTATCGCTTTTGTTGCTCAGCGGCTGGCTTAGTTTAGAACCATCGCGGTACAGCGCGCAGGCTTTCAAACCCAACTGCCAGCTTAACATATATGAGTCGGCAATTTCAGCTACTTCGGCTTCGTGCGGCAGGTTGATGGTTTTAGAAATGGCACCGGAAATGAAAGGCTGCGCCGCACCCATCATGCGGATGTGACCTTGTGCATGAATGTAGCGCACGCCTTTTTTACCATTCTTGTTGGCGCAATCAAATACAGGCAGGTGCTCATTCTTTAAGTAAGGCGCACCTTCTACCGTCATGGTTCCGCATACATAATCGTTGGCGGCTTCTATTTGTTCATCGGTAAAGCCAAGGGCTTCCAGCAGGTTCCACTCAAAATTGAAGTAGTCTTCTGCTTTAAAGCCCAGGCGCTGCAGGCACTCTTCACCTAAATTATATACGTTAAATACAAATCCAATTTCAAAGGCGGAGGCAACGGCTTTGTCCAGCTTTTTCAGTTCTTCGGCTATAAAGCCTTTTTCGCTTAAAGTCTGGTGGTTGATGTGGGGCGCACCGGCAAATGAACCGGCACCTACGGTGTATTTAACAATGGCATCAACTTCTTTTTCGTTGTAGCCTAAATTTTTCAAAGCTGCAGGCACCGACTGGTTGATGATTTTGAAATAACCACCACCCGACAGTTTTTTAAATTTCACCAGGGCAAAGTCAGGTTCTACGCCGGTAGTATCACAATCCATCACCAGGCCAATGGTGCCAGTAGGTGCAATTACAGTTGCCTGTGCGTTTCTGTAACCATATTGTTCACCCAGTTCTACCGCATCGTCCCATGCTTTGCAGGCGGCTTTCAGTAAATAGTCGGGGCAATATTGTGCTTTTAATCCTTGAGGCTTAACGCTCAGGCCTTCGTAGGAGTCGGCATCGTAAGCGGCCAGACGGTGGTTGCGCATCACGCGCAGCATATGCTCCTTGTTTTCTTCGTAGCGCGGGAAGGCACCCAGCGTTTTGGCCATTTCCGCAGAAGTTTTGTAAGCCGTACCAGTCATGATGGCGGTGATGGCACCGGCAATGCCGCGGGCTTTTTCGCTGTCATAAGGAATGCCGCTTACCATTAGCATGGTACCCAGGTTGGCATAACCCAAGCCCAATGTGCGGTACTCGTAGCTCAACTGCGCCACTTCTCTTGAGGGGAACTGCGCCATCAAAACAGAAATCTCCAAAACTGTTGTCCACAGGCGGCAGCAGTACTCAAAACCTTCTACATCAAATGTATTTTTCTCACCATTGTAAAACTTCATCAGGTTGGCCGATGCCAGGTTACAGGCGGTGTTGTCTAAAAACATGTACTCCGAGCAAGGGTTGGAAGCGCGGATCTCGGCACCTTCAGGGCAGGTGTGCCACTCGTTGATGGTGGTGTTGTATTGCGTACCAGGGTCAGCGCAGC
>CBDTUH010000200.1:0-6356 GCA_965363375.1 uncultured bacterium | reverse complement strand
TGCGTGGTCTGGGTAAAGGTATCCGCGAGTTCAACGATGCCAAAAACAGCGTTCGCAAAGAGATTGAAGAAGGAATTAACGAAAAAGAGCGTCAGCCTTCAACAAACCACGCCACTACACCGCAAAACTAGTAACCTCATTTTCAATAATTTAAGTAATGCACAGCATTACAGGTAAAAGCCTATTGAGCCTTGCCTGTAATGCTTTTTTTATTAGCATTTGTGTTGGTTTTCTTTAGGCTTTTATATAGATTTATGTGGCAATCAGGCCACAGGAATGTGGTATCTTTGCCTCGCTTTAGCATCGAGCTGATGCAACAATAAAAAGTTGAGTACTGGTTCCCGTGAGATTTTGAAATAGACCCTTAAAAAGCCTATTGATGTTTAAACTATTATTGTTGACTGCCTTTTCGCTAACTTCTTCCTTTCCCGTTCTTGCAGCGGATGCCCAACAAGGTTTAAGTGGTAGAAACTTCCCTTACAGTGATTCTTTGATTAAAGGTGAAGTAATCGTCAACCCCCGTGAAGGTTTTAAAAACCTGTTTGAATCCGAAAGCCTGAATGCAGGTTTTTCCGTGAAGCTGAATCCCAAAGCCGTATCTTTTGTAGAAGACTACATGGAATCGAACACCGAAAGTCTGACCAAAATGAAAGGCTGGGGCAAACCCTATTTTGATATGATGGACGCTGTGCTGGCCAACCATGGCCTGCCGGTAGAGTTGAAATACCTGTCTGTTATAGAATCACAATTAAAATCGAACGCTGTAAGCTGGGCGGGAGCCGTGGGTCCCTGGCAGTTTATGCCCGCTACCGCCCGCCTGATGGGCCTGAAGGTAGGCAAAGGCAAAGACGAGCGTACCGATTATGCCAAAAGCACAAAAGCAGCTGCCAAATACCTGACCAACCTGTATGGTATTTATGGCGACTGGCTGCTGGTAATTGCCGCTTACAACTGTGGCCCTGGTGGTGTAAACAAAGCCATTGCCCGCAGCGGCAGCCGCGACTTTTGGAAGTTGCAGCATTACCTGCCGGCCGAAAGCCGCAACCACGTTAAAAAGTTCATTGCCACCCATTATATAATGGAAGGTGAAGGCGGTATTACCACTCTTACTAAAAAAGAGCGCGACAATTTTATGGTTGCTGTGGATACTACCAATGCTAAAACAATGGAAGTGATTACCGTAAATGGTAAGTACAACGCCAGCGTTATTGCGCAGCACCTGCAAATGAGCGCGAACGATTTTAACGCCCTGAACCCCAATTTTGACCGCACGCTGGCTATGGGTAAAAGCTACCAGCTGCGCCTGCCTGCCGATAAAGCCCTGCTTTTCCAGGCTAGTAAACCGCAAATACTGGAACAGTCCATTAAGCTGGCCTTAACCATGGCTTCGCGTATATAAAAAAGAAAACTTTTTATTGTTGAATAAAGCAAAAAAGTGCTGACCTAACCGGTCAGCACTTTTTTTATGGCAGCACCTTTCCACAGGCATTCCTCCCATTCCTGCGCGGCATTGCTGTAAAAGGTAATGCCTGAGCCGGTTTGATAAGATAAATATTGCGTGGCGGCGTTGTACATAATGCTGCGAATGACCACGTTAAAATCGAAATCGCTAGCCGGAGAAATATAGCCTACGGAGCCGGAAAAAATACCACGTGTGCCTCTTTCGTATTGGTCTATCAGCTGCATCACGCGCAGCTTGGGCGCGCCGGTCATAGAGCCCATAGGAAAAGTGGCTTCTATAATGTGGGAAAAAGAAATGTCCCTTTTCAATTCCCCACTAATGGTAGAAATCATTTGGTGCACGCGCGGAAAAGAATAAATGCCAAATAACTCGTCTACCTGAACACTGCCCTCTTTACATACTTTCGACAGGTCGTTGCGCACCAGGTCTACCACCATCACGTTTTCTGCGCGCTCCTTTTGGCTTTGCAGCAATTCTTTCTTTAATCGTTCATCTTCCCTTTCATCTCTTCCTCTTGGTGCTGTTCCTTTTATGGGTTGCGATAAAAGCCTGCTTCCTTTTTTGGTTAAAAACCGTTCAGGGCTGGCGCAAATTAAGTATTGGTTATTCACACGGTAAAAAGCCGCAAAAGGGTTTGGAGACGTTTGCACCAATTTTTGGAAAAGCTGCGCCGGTTCTATGTCCGCTTCTTCCGCAAAAAACTCCTGGCAAAAATTGATCTCGTAACAATCGCCGCGTTGAATGTGCCGCTGCAGTTGCTGCACCGTTTGTATATAAACTTCTTTAGAAAGGCGCGGCTGTATTAAAAGGGAAAAGAGACGTTTTTGCGGCAGTGGCTCTGTAGCCAAAATACTTTGTGCAATGGCTTCGGCGTTTTCTCCTTCTACCGTTAATTCATTCTCTTTTAAAGAAACCACTACCTGCGGTACAAAAAAATAAAAGGGAGGAAAACCAATTTTATCTTCTTTTGGCTGCAGGCCAAATTGCTGGTGCAGCGCTTCGTAGGAAAGATGGCCGAAAACCCAGGCTTTTTGCGCTATCAATATATCTACATCAGTTAATGAATGAGCGCCGGCCCGCACCTCTTGCTGCGCACCTGCCGCCAACAGGCATTCGTAGGTTTGAGGTGCTGCCTGGTAGCCGCCATTATCTAAAAAACAAAAAATGCTGAACCGGCTCGCCCAGTTCAGCATTCTGCTTTTTACCTGTGCTACATCGCTAACAGTGCAAGTGTAATTGTACAGGGTAAAATGTATTTGGTATCAGTTAATAATCGTCATCCTCATCTTCAAAGCCGCCGTCGTCAAACAGGTCCATGTCCTTGAAGTCTTCCTCTTCTTCTATCTTAAAATCTTCTTCTTCGTCAGCGTCTTTGCCCGCTTTGCCTTTGCGGCTTTTGGGCAGGTCAAACTCTTCAAAATCCGGATCCCAGTCGTCATCGCCTTTATCGCCTTCGGCATCATCATCCATGTCATCATCATCATCGTCGTCAGCTGCTTTGCGGCCGCCTTTTTTTACAGGCACATCATCATCGTCATCCATATCCTCATCTTCTTCTTTTTTTGCAGGCGCTTTCTTGGCTTTGGCAGCTACAATATTTACCCGTTTTTCAGCAGTTGGTATCAATTCCTTTTCCAGTATTACAGACATATTTTCTCGGTATTATCGGTGTAAAATTTGGGCGAACTTTTTAATTCACCAAATTTTGAAAATATTTTTTTTAAAAGGGATTTCAGACGTTTTTTAACCCCCTACTTTAATGATCTGGTCGCGGCCCGGGCCGTTGGAAATATAGCGTACCGGCACGCCCAGTTTTTTGTTTATGAACTGTACATAGTCTTTCATTTCCTGCGGCAGCTCGCCTTCTGCTCTTACTTCGGATGAGTTGGCGTTCCAGCCCGGCACCTGCTGGTACACCGGCTCTATGGGGTAGCGCAGCATTTGAAAAGGAACCTGCGACGTTTCTTTGCCGTCAATTTTGTAAGCTGTACATACCGACAGGGTTTCAAAGGCATCCAGCACATCGGCCTTGGTCATAATTACCTGCGTTACACCATTGATCATGCAGGCATATTGCAGGGCTACCAGGTCCATCCAGCCGCAACGGCGCGGGCGGCCCGTGGTGGCGCCAAACTCGTTGCCTATCTTGCGCAGCTCGTCGCCCACTTCATCATGCAACTCGGTGGGAAAAGGTCCGCTGCCCACACGGGTGCAATATGCTTTGGATACGCCCATTACTTCTTTAATTTTTTGCGGCGCAATGCCTAAACCATTACAAACGCCGGCCGAAATGGTATTGCTGCTGGTAACAAACGGGAAGGTACCAAAATCTATATCGAGCATGCTGCCCTGTGCGCCTTCGGCCAGCACACGCTTGCCTTCGCTTATTTTTTTGTTGATGAAGTATTCGCCGTTGACGATGTTCAGTCCTTTCAGGAATTCTACTGCTTCAAAAAACTCTTCTTCCCAGGCGGTAATGTCTTCGTTGAAGTTGTAGTTGTCGAGCAGCTTCTGGTGCTTCAGGCGCAGCTTGATGTAGTTGGTGGTAAAGCTTTTGTTGAGCAGGTCGCCCACGCGCAGGCCGTTTCGGCCCGTTTTATCCATATAGGCCGGCCCAATGCCTTTGAGGGTAGAGCCAATTTTACCGTCGCCTTTTTGCAATTCGGCCGCTTTGTCCAGCGCGCGGTGCGTAGGGAGGATAATATGCGTACGTTCGGCAATAAACAGGTTCTTTTTCAGGTCTACACCAAAGGAAGCCACGGTATCGCACTCGCGGCGCAGGGTTACGGGGTCCAGCACCACGCCATTGCCAATAAGGTTGATGGCGCCCTGGTGAAACACACCGGAAGGAATCTGGTGCAGCACAATTTTTTTATCTTCTACATAAAGCGTGTGCCCGGCATTGGGGCCGCCCTGAAAGCGGGCTACCACATCGTAGTTTTTGGCAAAATAATCCACTATTTTTCCTTTGCCTTCGTCGCCCCATTGCAGGCCCAGTATTACATCAACCATATTAATAAACTAAAGAGTAATTGTAAGGCGCAAAAATAGGCGAAGCAAAGCAACAGGGAAAATAAACCTGACTGAAGTGAAAAAGCCAAAAGGGAAAAGAGACGTTTTGGCGTAAACGTCTTTTTTTCCTTTTGGCTTTGTGATGCGGGTTTGAGATCATGAATAATAGGAAAGGCTGTATTATATTGGCGCAATGGAAAAATCTAAAAAACGTAATAGAGAAGCGCCTAGATTAAACATATTATAAAATAGTTTTAGTTTCGGCTAATACCTAAATACTACTGTTGTGTATAAGCATAAGACACACCTCAAACTGCTTATTGTTTTAATCTTGACTATGGGACTTTTCTCTTTATTTGGCTCTGGTGATAAATCTTCAAAAGAAGATAATAGCAAATTGGTTGAACTTGACACAATTTCATTTGAAAACCTTTCAAAAAAAGCATACGATTACCTAAATAAACAGCAAGAAATCTGCAATTCTGTTTATAAAATAGGAACGTATGAGAATTGGTTTTATAACCAGTTAACTGGCGAACTTACTTTTAGCGACAATGGCGTGAATAAACTTATAGTGGATTATGAGGAAGTTGGCTCCGTTTCCGAAATAACAAATACATTTCTTTGGGCCTGGGCTAATCCACATTTAGAAGAGAATATCAAATCTGAAATTATTAAGGTAAAGGAGTATGGAGAGAAAAGAAGTTTTGAAAAGTTAACCAATACAAAATGGACTGCCGACCAGTACGACGGTTGGGAAATGACCGCCATTGCTTCTTATTTATTACAGACGAAAGGAGCATATCGGGTGCCAACGAGCGATGGGAAATTATTTTCTTTTATGATTTTCAAAAACATTCGTTGGGTGGATACAACGCATCTAAACTTATAGTAAACTTTCATCCGACCAGAAAAGCAGCAACAAACAATGTATTACTGAAAATTGGTCAAACGAACTAATGCTTAATTGCAATACATTATTAAACTTATCTGGTAATTTAAATTAACAAACTGCACTTGCCCACTTTAGGCAGTGCGTTAATGTTAGTATCAATTTTATTAAGAAGTTCGTTTATAACAAGCTTGCTCCCATCAAAACAACTATCAAACCCCCAACCTCAGCATGAACCCAAATACCACTGAAAAAAACAACCCCGGAGCCACACCGTTTGCCCAGACTTACTTTCATGGTACAAAGGCTGATTTAAAACTGGGCGACCTGGTGGAACCCGGTTTCAACTCCAACTACGGAGAGCAGAAAAATGCTAAATATATCTTTCTTACCGCCACGCTGGATGCCGCTACCTGGGGTGCCGAACTTGCCTTTGGCGAAGGAAGAGAAAGAATCTACCTGGTAGAACCAACAGGACCCATAGAAGACGACCCCGACCTGACGGATAAAAAATTTAGGGGCAATCCTACAAAATCGTACCGCTCTCGGCACCCGTTTAAAGTGGTGGGTGAAGTAACGGTTTGGCAAGGCCACCCGGCCCAGCAGGTGCAACTAATGAAAGACCACCTGCAACAATTGCATCAGCAAGGCATCCGTTCTTTGAATGATGAATAAGTAAGTAAAAAAGCAATTCAGAAATACTAATCTCACAACCGGTTATCGCACGCCACTTTCTTAATATGAAAAGCACCGGCAATAACGCCGGGGTTGCGTGAAACTTTAAAAGGAAAAAGAGACGTTTCCACTTTCGGCCAACGACCAACGTTCCCTCCTGTCAACTGTCATCTGTCCACTGTCAACTTCACTAATGCGTGATGGTTTCCATTTCGTAGCGCTCCACGCTTTGTATGCCATCCAGCGCCAGCAGGCGTTTTACCAGGTTGTCCAGTTCTTCTTTATCGTGCACGTAAATGCGGATGTTGCCTTCAA
>CBDTUH010000199.1:0-6360 GCA_965363375.1 uncultured bacterium | reverse complement strand
ACCTATTGTTTTTAATTTATTACCGGAAAGGTTTTCGCTGCGCGAGCTGCAGGACCTGTACGAGGCCATACTGGGCTGTGAGCTGGACCGCCGCAACTTCCGCAAACGCATTATGCTGAAGAACTGGCTGGTAGACCTGAACCAGATGGAGCAGGATGTGCCGCACCGGCCTGGTAAACTTTATAAGCTGCGGCCCCAGTTAAAAAACAGCTATTGCGGTGTAAAAGAAGGAGCCATAGACAGGCTGGCGGTTTAAAACGTCTCAATTTCCTTTTAAAAAGCTTATTAATAGTTCAACATGATAAAAATCAGCCAAAAAAAGTCCTGCTAAGGCAATAAAAAATTTCTGTTTCATTTAAATATTATTTAACATTGTGTGCTTAATACACATTAGTATTAAAAATTCATTCACTAACGACAAGAATTACTGCTATGCCATTAAGAAAATTGCTACGCAAGATCTGCCTGCCTGTATTTCTATTGCTCTCTTTAATAGCCACAGCACAGGATAGAGTTATTACCGGACGGGTTACAAGTGCCAGCGGCGCTGCACTTCCAGGAGTTTCCGTTACTGTTAAAAATCAGAACCGTGGTACTACAACTAGCGATGATGGACAATTTTCATTGAACGTCCCTGCTAATGTTAACACATTGGTTATTTCCTCGGTTGGCTTTGCCACCCAGGAAGTGGATATTGCAGGTCAAACTTCATTAAACATCACGCTGCAATCGGCTGCCGGTACCTTGAACGAGGTAGTGGTAGTAGGCTATGGTACGCAGCGCCGGCGCGATCTTACCGGCTCTATTACCACTGTTACATCTGACGATTTTCAAAAAGGTGTAATACCTACACCCGAACAACTGATTGTTGGTAAAGTAGCCGGTGTGCAAATTACCTCTAACAGCGGTGCGCCCGGTGCCGGTAGTACGATCCGCATTCGCGGTGGTTCTTCGCTGAGCGCCTCCAACGATCCGCTGATTGTAATTGATGGTGTACCCATCAGCACATGGGGTATTTCAGGTGCTGCCAACCCGCTGTCTTTAATCAACCCCAACGACATTGAGTCCTTCAACGTTTTAAAAGATGCCTCTGCTACCGCTATTTACGGCTCCAGGGCCTCAAACGGTGTTATAATTATTACCACTAAAAAAGGACGCAGAGGTGCACCGGTTATCAATTTCAGCACCCAGCTTTCTGCTGCCCGCAGAACCAACGAGGTTGAAGTGCTGAATGCGGATCAGTTTCGCGAGCTGATAAATGCAAAAGGTGATGAAAAGGATAAAAGCTTATTGGGTAATGCTAACACCAATTGGCAGGATGAGATTTTCCAGACCGCTTATTCTCAGGATAACAACCTAAGCGTAAGTGGTGCATTAAATAATATTCCTTACCGCGTGTCTGCCGGCTTTTTAAACCAAAACGGTATTTTAAAAGGTGGTAATTTAAAAAGAACTTCGCTGGCACTGAACTTAAGCCCGCGGTTTTTTGACGACCATCTGCGGGTAGACATTAACCTGCGTGGTGCGCTTTCTAAAAATAAATTTGCCAACGAAGGTGCAATTGGTTCAGCTATAAGCTTTGACCCCACGCAAAATGTATATGCCGATGGTAAACGTTTTGGTGGTTATTTTGAGTGGCTTGACCCAAGGCAGAACCTGGTAACACTGGGTACACGCAACCCGGTTGCCCTGTTGGAGTTGCGTGACGATAAAAGCACGGTTAGAAGAAGCTTGGGTAATATTCAGTTCGACTATAAGTTTCATTTTTTGCCCGACCTGCGTGCTAACGTGAATTTGGGTTACGATGTGTCAAAAGGAGAAGGAAACGTTTTTATTCCTGATAGTGCAGCCTCTAACTACCAGCAAGGTGGCTTACGCAACCAATACGAGCAAAAAAACAGCAACAAACTGTTAGAAGCTTATCTGAACTATGCTAATGACATCGATGCCATCAACAGCCGCATTGATGTATTGGCCGGCTATTCTTATCAGGATTTTATTACTACAGATTATGCATTTGCCAGCCTCAATGCCCGGGGCGATACGCTGGGAAAACCTCTTTTCCCTTTTAACGAGCCGCAATACACTTTGATTTCCTTCTATGGGCGTTTGAATTATTCCTACAAAAGCCGTTACCTGTTAACTGCCAGCTTGCGGCAAGATGGTTCTTCGCGCTTTGCGGAAGACAACCGTTGGGGCTTATTCCCCGCCGTGGCACTGGCCTGGAACATAGCTGAAGAGCCCTTCCTGAAAGGTTCTGACAAAATCTCCAGCCTGAAGTTTCGCTTAGGTTATGGTGTAACCGGCCAGCAGGAAGGTATTGGCTTATATGATTATATCTCTTACTATGGCTTAAGCAATAATGAAGCACGTTACCAGATGGGCGATACGTATTATAATATGTACCGGCCCAGTGGCTACTATCCTGCCCGTACCTGGGAGCAGACCGCTACTTACAATGCTGGTATTGACTTTGGCCTTTTTGAGAACCGCATTAACGCCAACGTAGATGTGTACCTGAAAAAAACCACTGACCTGTTGAATGAAGTAGTGCAGCCCGCAGGTACCAATTTTTCAAACAGGATTGTGGCCAACGTAGGTAGCATGGAAAACAGGGGTATTGAATTTAACATCAATGCACAGCCCATCCGCAATGAAAAAGCAACGCTGGACCTGAACTTCAACGTTACCTATAATAAAAACGAGATTACGAACCTGACCATTACAGATGATCCTAACTATCCGGGTAACCGTTATGGTGGCATATCCGGTGGTACGGGTGGCAGCGTGTTAATCAATACAGTTGGTTTCCCCAGAGGTTCTTTCTATGTATTTCAGCAGGCATACAACAATGATGGTAGCCCCATTGAAGGTTTATTTATAGACCGTAACGAAGATGGTATCATCAACGAAAAAGACCTGTATCAATACAAAAGTGCAGATCCTAAAGTGTTTATGGGCTTTAGCTCCAATGCTACGTTTGGTAAATGGGATGCGGCTTTTACAATGCGTGCCAACATTGGCAATTATGTATACAACAACGTATATAGTAACCTGGGCCGCTACAGTGTTGTTTCTTCATTAGACGATTTCCTGAATAACGTTTCTGTAAATTACCTAGATACCCGTTTTGAAGGCGGTTATGTAAACCAGGTGACCAGCGATTATTACCTGCAGAATGCTTCTTTCCTGCGGATGGATAACCTGAATGTAGGTTACAACTTTGGTAAAGTGTTTAATGACAGAGCTAACCTGCGCTTAGGTGCCACCGTACAGAATGTGTTTGTTATAACCAAGTACAAAGGCCTCGATCCGGAAATTAGTGGCGGTATTGACAACAACTTTTACCCACGCCCCAGAACCTATGTATTAGGCCTTAACCTGAATTTTTAAATCCGCAGAAAAAGACAAAACATTATTATGAAAAAGAACTTTCTAAATAAAATATTGGCTGGTGCTTTTCTGGTTGTAGCCATGGGCTCGTGCGTAAAAGACCTGGATAGGCTGCCTACCAACGATGTAACAGCAGAAACCGTTTATAGTACACCATTAGGATATCGCCAGGCTTTTGCCAAAGTATATGGTGCCTGGGCTACCACCGGTAATCAGGGCCCCGCCGGTAATAATGACTTGCAAGGTGTGCCCGACGAAGGCAACTTTGCCGATTTCTTACGCACTTTCTGGTACACGCAAGAACTGCCAACCGACGAAGCAATCATTGGATGGAACGACCCGGGATTACCTGATATGCATAATATGAACTGGTCGTCTGATAATCCTATTTTGGTGGGTCTGTATTATCGTGCTACTTACCAGATTACACTGGCAAACGACTTTTTGCGCCAGTCAACCGATGCTAAGCTGAGCGAGCGTGGTATAAGTGGTGCCGATGCTGACTTGATCCGTCAATTTAGAAATGAGGCCCGTTTTATCCGTGCTTTTCAATACTGGGTGCTGATGGATGCTTATGGCCGTCCGCCTTTCTTCACCGATGCTGATGTACTGGGCAGCACCATTCCGGAGCAGATTGAACGCGCTGAATTGTTCACTTATATTGAAAGCGAGCTAAAAGAAATTGAACCTCTTTTGGCAGCGCCCCGCAGCAATGAATATGGCCGTGCCGACCAGGCTGCTGTATGGTCGTTGCTGGCACGTTTATACCTGAATGCTGAAGTATATTCGGGTGCGGCACGCTATACTGATGCTATTACTTATTCTAAAAAAGTAATTGATGCCGGTTATTCATTGATTCCTAACTACCGCCACCTGTTCCTGGCTGATAATCATTTAAACACCAGCGAATTTATATTGACAATTAACTATGATGGCTTGCGTACAAGAGGTTTTGGCGGTACTACGTTTTTAACACACGCTGCTGTTGGTGGTAATATGGATAAAAACCTGTTTGGTATACCTAGTGGTGGCTGGGGCGGTATCCGCACTACCAAAGCACTGGTAAACCTGTTTCCGGATGCAAGCGGCAATGCTGATAAAAGAGCGCAGTTCCATACTGATGGTCAAAAGCTGGAAATTGAGCAGGTAGGCGCCTTCACCAATGGCTATGCAATCACCAAGTATCGTAACCTTACCCGTACCGGCGCTTCGGCCCCCAACCTTGACCCTGAGGGAACGTTTACCGATATCGACTTTCCGCTGTTCCGTTTGTCAGAAATGTACCTGATATATGCCGAAGCTGTATTGCGTGGTGGTACAGGTGGTAACACGGCAACTGCATTGGAATATATAAACCGCATTCGTACGCGTGCTTATGAAGGTACCGGCGGCAACATTTTTCAATCGCAGCTAACGCTGGACTTTGTTTTAGATGAAAGAGGCCGGGAGTTGTATTGGGAAGCCCATAGAAGAACTGACCTGATTCGTTACAATCGCTTTACCACCGGAGCTTACCTTTGGCCATGGAAAGGCGGTGTGCCGAGTGGGCGTGCTGTAGAAAGCTTCCGCAATGTGTATCCGCTACCTTCTGCCGATGTAACCGCTAACAGAAACCTGACACAGAATACCGGTTACTAAACAGTACCATAGTTAATGATTGCTTAACTGAAAAAAGAAATAAAATGAAAAATATACTTAAAATAGCTTCCTTCTTACTGGCAACATCCCTGCTGCTTTGGAGTTGTAAGAAAGATGAGATTAGAGCCACTTATAATGGCGGCGATGCGCCAAAGTTATCGGCTTCGCAAACCGCTGTAAACATGACAGCGATAGACTCCACAAAAACTGTATTAACATTAACCTGGACCGACCCTGCCTACAAATTCAGCACAGGCCGCTCTACACTGGATGTAACGCATAACATTGAAATAGACACTACCGGCAACAACTTTGCTCAGGCTACGTCTATCTCTTCCAGCAATATGCTGCAGGAGTCGCAAACAGGAACCTTTGTAAAGTCTTTTACTGGCGAAGAGCTGAATAATATTTTAATTAAAAGAGGCTTTAAGCCAGGTACTACTTACAAAATTGACATTCGTGTAAGCAGCAACTTGTATATCGGCGGAATGACCAATCTTACATCAAACGTAGTAACGATGGATGTAACGCCTTACTCTACCGAGCCACAGCCACTGTATCCTGTACCAGATAACCTGTATATTGTTGGTGGTGCCACACCAGGTGGTTGGGGTAATCCTGTACCGGTACCGCAACAACAGTTTACAAAAATTGATAAGAACACTTTTGGTATTATTATTAATTTAACAGCTGGCGAAAAATACCTGTTATTACCCGTTAACGGAAGCTGGGATGCCAAGTACGCAGTAGCTGATAACAGCAAGCCGGAAGCTAAAACCGGAACTGACTTTACAGTAAACAGCGGACAGGATATACCGGCACCCGATGAGAGTGGCCTGTATAAGATTATTGTAGATTTTATAACCGGCAAATACACTGTTACCAAGGTAGAAGCCAATACAATACCTGCAAACCTGTATATTGTTGGTGGCGCTACCCCTGGCGGCTGGGGCAACCCGGTACCAGTACCGGCACAACAGTTTACAAAAATCAACAGCTATATTTTTGAAATTACAATAGCTTTAAAAGCAGGTGAGAAATACCTGTTACTTCCGGAAAACGGCAGTTGGGATCATAAATTTGCGGTAGCCAATAATACATTGCCTGAGGCAAAAACAGGTACTACCTTTACTGTTGATTCCGGACAAGATATACCCGCGCCAGATGAAGATGGTACTTATAAGATTACCGTTAACTTTTTAACAAACACTTATACTGTTACCAAAGTTTAAATAGTAAAAACAATTGAATAAAAAGAGGCTGTTGAATGACAGCCCCTTTTTAGTTTTGGGGATTCATTTTTTTTCATTAATCTAAAGGTTGTATGAA
>CBDTUH010000198.1:0-6367 GCA_965363375.1 uncultured bacterium | reverse complement strand
GTGTGCATTTTGGCCACCTGAAAAAGAAGTGGAACCCCAAGATGTTGCCTTACATCTTTGCTGAAAAGAAAGGCATTCACATCATTGACCTGAATAAAACAACCGAGTGCCTGCAGGAAACGGCAGCCGCGCTGAAGCAGATTGCCCGCAGCGGTAAAAAAATCCTGTTTGTAGGTACTAAAAAACAGGCTAAAGACATTGTTGCGGAGTGCGCGCAGCGTGTAAACATGCCTTACGTTACCGAGCGTTGGTTGGGTGGAATGTTGACCAACTTCAACACCGTACGTAAAAGCGTGAAGAAAATGCAAAGCATTGAAAAAATGCTGGGCGATGGTTCTTTCGACTCTATCACTAAAAAAGAGCGTTTGACCCTTACCCGCGATAAAGATAAAATGGAGAAAGTACTGGGTGGAATTGCGCAACTGGGCCGTGTACCTGCTGCTTTGTTTATTGTAGATATTGGTCACGAGCATATTGCATTGGCAGAAGCTAAGCGCCTGAACATTACTACGTTTGGCGTGGTAGATACCAACTGCGATCCTAACAAAGTTGACTTTGCCGTTCCTGGTAACGATGATGCAACTAAATCAATCGCGATTTTAACCAACTACATTACTGCTGCTATTGCAGAAGGTTTGGCTGAGCGCCAGGCTGCGAAAGATGAAGATGGTGACGATGCAGCTATTGATGCGGAAAACGAAAAACGTGCTGCCCGCATGGAAGCCGAAGCGCAAGCTGAAGGTGGCCGTGGCGGTCGTGGTGGCCGTGGTGGCGCACAAGGTGGCGGTCGCGGTCCTGGTGCCGGCGGTCGTGGTCCTGGTGGTCCTGGCGGTGGCCGTGGACGCAGCGGTGGCGGACAAGGCGGTGGCCGTGGTCCCGGCGGTGGCAGAAGATAAGCCCCGTTTTTTCAAAACGTCTCTTTTTGCTTTTGACTTTTTAAAAGGAAATGGCGACGTTTTTGAAAGTTGCCGAATACTAAAGCAACATCTCAATTGAACATACTGAAATGTGCCCGGGAGTAATCGTGGGCACATTTTCAAATTTTCAAAACTTTCAAATTGAACACTATGTCAACTGTACAAATTACAGCACAGGATATTAATAAGCTGCGCCAGGCAACCGGCGCCGGTATGATGGATTGCCGCAAAGCGTTAACCGAAACCAATGGCGACTTTGAAGCCGCTATTGACTGGCTGCGCAAGCAAGGCCAAAAGGTAGCTGCCAAGCGTAGCGACCGCGAAGCCAAAGAAGGTGTGGTAATCGCTAAAACTACGGCCGACAACAAAACCGGTTTTATTGTTACCATCTCCTGCGAAACCGACTTCGTATCTAAAAACTCTGATTTCGTAGCTTTTGCCCAAAGCATTGCTGATGCAGCTGTTGCCAACAATGTAAAAAGCGCAGAAGAACTGAACGAAGTAACCGTAAATGGTGCTAAAGTTTCTGACCTGATTAATGACAAGCTGGCTTCTATCGGCGAAAAAATTGGTGTGGCCCGTTTTGAGCGTGTAGAAGCACCTTACGTAGCTTCTTACATTCACGGTGCATACCGCATGGGCGTGCTGGTGGGCTTTAACAAAGATGCCGGCGATGCGGGTAAAGATGTAGCCATGCAAATTGCTGCCATGAACCCGGTTGCGGTTGACGAAACTTCTGTATCTGCAGAAGTGGTTGAGCGCGAAAAAGGCATTATCATGGATGTAATTCAGCAGGATCCTAAAATGGCCGGCAAGCCACAGGAAATGCTGGAGAAAATCTCTCAAGGTAAACTGAACGCGTTTTTTAAAGAAAATACACTGACCGCGCAGGCTTTCGTGAAAGACTCTTCTAAAACAGTGGGCGACCACCTGAAAAGCGTGGATGGCGACCTGAAAGTAACTGAGTTCAAGCGTGTAGCTTTAGGTTAATTTTTTTTGATTTTATATAGGCTAATGCCCTGTCGCAAGACGGGGCATTGTTGTTTAAAAAACGTCTCTTTTCCCTTTTAAGAAAAACTGTAATGATAACTTCAATGCAATCCGTACAGGCTTTATTATTAGCAAAAAGCACAACCTGAAATCAATAGCAGGAAGAGGGTAAAAACCAACGCTTCTTTAATAACGAATAAAGATGGTTTCATAAAACAAATTTTAAAATTTGAAGAAGCGACAAAATATTTACAGGCCGACCTTAAGCGAAACGGAAGGGTAAGATTTGCTGCCGAAGCCGTTGCTGTAAAGTACAGGTGCCTGCTCCATCTTAAAAGAGGTTTGCAGGGCGCTGGCTTTTTGTTTGTTTTGGCGCGCGTTGCTTAAAATAACAAGGCCAGCAACCAGCGCTACGCCACTGGCCACATAATAACCGGCTGAAGATGGCTTCTCTGGTTCTTCAGCGGCTGGAAAAAGTGCAGAAACATACATGTCGCCTATTGACTCGCCTACATCATTCATTAGCGTGGCAACAAGTCCGGCAGTGCCGGCGGTTATAAGAGTCCAGCCTGCTATACTTTGTCTTTTACTTTTCTTCATGTAGTAATCGTAATCGTGCTGCTCTGCGGCAGCAGGTGTTTGCTGGCTGTAAGATGTGGCGGCAATGCCCGCCAACATCAGCACTAGTATACATTTTCTCATAAAAAGGGTTTTAGTGTGTTTGTAATGTCAAAGCTACACTTGTCCCATACCCCTATAAAACGGAATGGTAAAGCGCTAGAGCACCCTTTTGCAGAATTTAATAATAGAGGAAAAGGGCAGTGAACCTGCAATGGTTTTATGCAAAAAATAAGTAGCTAAAAGTAGAATTGGCAGTACCTGCAAAACAGCAGCAACTCTTGTATAGAAGCGTAAAAAGGAAAAACAGACGTTTTGGAAAATGAAATATTGAAGTTATAAAAGAGACGTTTTTATTCAATTACTTCGCTCCACTGCACCCAGGCCCAGGCGGTAAATGGAAAAACAAAAAGTACCAACAGTGCATACAAGCCTATAGAATTAGCAGCAATAATAATGGCTAAAAGTAAGTACAGCGGGTACAGCAGCATCAGCAGCGAATGTTCTACTGAATCGTAATGGCCGCTATCGCCAAAGCGGTATTTGGTAAACCATTGAACAGGGTAAAAAAGTGGCGTGTGCAGCACCAAGCCTATAATTGCCGGAAGAAACAAAAGCACATAAAACAGACTGCTATTTCTACGACCAAATTTTTGTTGAACTGTAACTTTATCGCCAGGCGCTATTTCGTACACGAGCGGGTGCAGTTGCTTGCGCAGTAACTGGTTAAATTGCAGCAGTTGTTTTCCTTCTGCACCCTGCCGGTTAATGTCAGTTTCCTGTATTACTTCGCCAAAATCAATATGCACGGTTTTGCCAAATTTTTTAAACGAGCTGTAGTTAAAAGCCACCGGCAGCACTTGTAGTGGAATGTTATCTTCCCATGCCGAAAGCGCCAGCCGCGCGGTGCCTTTTTTTAGCGGCCGAAAATGCCATTCGTTTTCGCAGCGGCCTTCGCTAAAAATTAAAACAATGCCCTCTTTTTTAAACGTTTCCCGGCACGATGCAAAAGTGGTGTAGTTGTGGCCCAAATTCTCAACGCCTTCCGAGGTGCGATACACGGGCAGCAGCCGCAGCCAGCGCAAAAAACGGTTAACGCGCGGGTGCTTAAACGCATCGCCACGTGCCAGCGAGTAAATGTCCCTTTCAAAAAGCGTGGTGAGCAAAATACCGTCTAAAAAAGAATTGGGATGGTTAGCGGCCAGCAGCAGCGGTCCCCTGCTTTTAAGAAGCTGCGGTTGACGGATACGGATATGGCGGCAAAAAATGCGGATGGCCAGCCGGGCATAAAGTTTAAGCAGGAAATACACAGCGGCAAGATAAAGGTTTCGGGCTTAAAAGGAAAAATAGACGTTGGGAAAGTCGTCAGACTTCAGTCATCAGTCGGCAGCCAAAAACAGCCATTAAAAACTCAAAAGGAATTAAAGACGTTTTGGGGAAATGTAAAATGTAAAATGAAAAACAGACATTTTGATGATGCACTTGTTACAGCCCGAACGGAGCGTCGCAAG
Organism: uncultured bacterium; assembly: GCA_965363375.1. Lineage (GTDB taxonomy): Bacteria > Bacteroidota > Bacteroidia > Chitinophagales > Chitinophagaceae > Flavisolibacter. The sequence continues at coordinate 2,331 of CBDTUH010000198.1, read as the reverse complement.
TAAAGTTCAATCAGGGCACTGCAGCTGGTAACAAAATATTTAAAAACTAGCTATTGTTTTAACTAATATCAAACCCTAGTTAATACCAAAAAATGTTGCTAATCCATTTTCATCCCACTAATCCGCGGTCAAAAGGAAAAAGTGACGTTTTACAAAATACCCCAAAATCTTGTATTGAAAAAACAGCGAAATCTGCCCTACAATCTTTTATCTTCGCACCGCCAATCTTATAAAAATATGCTTCCAAAATACAAACGCATTTTACTGAAACTGTCCGGCGAGTCCCTAATGGGTGATAAAAGCTTCGGGTTTGATAACGATGTAATTGCGCAATACGCGCAGGACATTAAATCCATCGTGGAGCTGGGTGTGCAGGTGGCCATTGTTATTGGCGGCGGCAACATTTACCGCGGCATGAACGAGGCGGAAACCGGCATTGAACGCGCCCACGGCGATTATATGGGCATGCTGGCCACCGTTATCAATGGTATGGCGCTACAGGCCGGGCTGGAGAAAGTGGGTGTGTATACGCGCCTGCAAAGCGCTATTAAGATGGAGCAGATTGCCGAACCTTACATTCGCCGCCGCGCCATGCGCCACCTGGAGAAAGGCCGCGTAGTGATATTTGGCGCCGGCACCGGCAACCCTTACTTTACCACCGATACGGCAGGCTCGCTGCGCGCTATCGAAATAAAAGCCGATGTAATTATGAAAGGCACACGCGTGGATGGCATTTATACCGCCGACCCCGAGACCGACCCTTCGGCCACCAAGTACGGCAAAATAACTTACCAGGAGTGCATTACCCAAAACCTGAAGGTTATGGATATGACCGCCTTTACGCTTTGTATGGAAAATGAGCTGCCTATTGTGGTGTTTGACATGAACACGCCCGGCAACCTGCACCGCGTGGTAACCGGCGAAAAAGTAGGCACCCTGGTGAACGGCGGCTAGTAGGCAGCGGACAAAGTACCTATTGGAATTTTCCCAAAAAATTGCTTAGCTTGTCTGCCAAAACAAGAGAGAAAAAACTGCATGTATACCGCTGCTATTGACTTGAGCATTACCGATGTGTTGGGGCTGGTTGTGATGGCTATTGTGTTGGGCATTGTTACCTACATGGTTATGGGCACCCGCCGCAAGCTGCAAAAACTGATGCAGGAAAGCGAGGCGCAGCTATCGTGCTCCGGTGCCGGCCGCCATTACCCGCAGCTGGATGAACCCGTAATTGTAAAGGCTCCCGCATACAAAGCCCCGATAAAAAAAGCAGCACCTGTAGCAGAAGATGCCTGGGCTGCCTCGCTGCCTTTTTTAAAAAAATCAGCCAAAGAAGAAAGAGATTACGAAGCACCCGATAGCGAACTGCATACCTTAAAAAACAACATTGAACAGCAGCAGCGCTCCTTACAACAATTGCTGCAACAAGTAGACGACTGGAAAGGCGGCACCGCGCAAAAGCGCCGAAATAATGATGAAATTGAAGAACTGCAAGCCTTGTTAGATGATAAAGAAGCCGAACTGCAAAATGTAAAACAGCAACTCGCCGCTTCGCAAAAAATGGCTACGCGAATAGATGATGTGTACCGCGAGTTTGAAGAGCTTCAGTTGAAAATATCAGGATTAGAAAAACAAGCCAAAGGCGCCAGCGAACTGGCCATTGAGCTGGACGACATGCGTGAAGCGCACAAGCAAATAAAAAAAGAACTGGTGCGCAAGCACGATAAGCTACAGGAATCTGTTGACGAAAACCAGCGCCTGCACCGCGAGCTGAACGAAACCGAAGACAAACTGGCCGAAGCCAACCTGCAGCGCCAGCAACTACTCAAAAAAGTACAGTATTTAGAAAACCTGCACACCGAGTTTCAGCAGGTGGCCGATGCCAACAAAAAACTGCAAAACGAGCTGCGACGCATTGGCGAGCTGGAAAGCATGCTGAGCATGGTATCCGACGAGCGCGACATTTTACTCAAGCGCCGGCAGTCATAATTTATTTTCCCCGATTGCATTACATTGCAGCATGACCAACCACATTGCCCAATTGCGGCAGGAGTACAGCGCGCAGGTGCTGCTGGAAGAAGCCGCCGCACCCGATCCTATCATGCAGTTTCAAATATGGTGGCAGCAGGTAATTGATTCTGAAATTACCGAGCCCAATGCCATGACGCTTGCTACCGCTTCTGCCGATGGTGTTCCCTCCGCCCGCATTGTGTTGCTGAAAGGCTTTGACAAGGATGGTTTTGTATTTTATACCAACTACAACAGTTTCAAGGCGCAACAGCTGGCCGAAAACCCCAAAGCATGCATGGTATTTTTCTGGAAAGAACTGGAGCG
>CBDTUH010000197.1:0-6374 GCA_965363375.1 uncultured bacterium | reverse complement strand
TAACCGGTAGCTTGATTGATGGTATTACCAACAAATATTCTATTTCTGTTTTCTTCCTCATATTTACCGTACTGCCATTGGTGGCTGGCTTAATTATGCTGGCGCTGAATGGTACGCTGAAAAAGAAAATGCATGGTATTGAATAAAACGTCTTTGCCGTCTGAATAAAAACAAAAGCTGCTCCTGGTATGGGGCAGCTTTTATGTTTTATAAAAGGCCTGTTTTTTTATTTGATAAGTAATATTAAAATTGAATTTTTGATTAAGGCAAAACGTCTCTTTTTCCTTTTAATGCTACTGTCTGTTTTACTGAGGACTGCGGACTGACGACTTACAAAACGTCTGGCCTTCCTTTTAACTCTTAATCATCGTCAGCATCATTTTAAACCTTTCAGTAGCTTTTAAAGCATGCGGCACATTGGCCGGTAAAATTAGACTTTGCCCGGCGGATACACTGGTTACCTTGTCGGCAATGGTAATGTCCACGCTGCCATCGAGCACCTGCACCAGCGCCTCGTGCGGTGTGGTGTGTTCGCTCAGGCCTTCGCCGGCGTCAAACGAAAAAAGGGTGATGTTGCCCGAAGGTTTTTTTAATATGGTTTTGCTGATAACAGCGCCGTCGGCATAGGCAATACTGTCAGCAGCATTAAAAACTTCACCGGGTGTAATGGAGTTGCTCATGGTATGATTTTAAGTTGATAAAAAACAAAAGCACTGAATGGCGCTGCAAATTCCATGCTTGATGAAAAATAAAGCAACGCTATAAACATATCTTTACTTCTTTATCATCTTTTATTTCTTCGCTTAAAAACGTCTCTTTTTCCTTTTAGTTTTTTTTGATGCATTTAATAATTTAAAGAAATACAATTGTGTTTCAAATGCTTAGCCGCCGCTCTTTAAATTACAATTAAAGAAGATTTGTTAATATAAATTTAATGTGTATCTTGCCGGCCCAGACAAATTTGGATTGCTAACGTTTGCTTGCTTTGAAAAAGGCCGTTCTGTAAAGGACGGTCTTTTTTGTGCCCTTATATAAAGCCAAGCCGGCTGTATTTTTCGCCCAGTATGGCCTCGTCGGATGCGCCCAGCCAGTGGTTCAAAACCGTGGCATACACCTGCTTAAAATCTACGTTGTGCTGCAGGTCGCCATCCTGCAGTTGGGCCAGGTTGGGCAGCTTGTTCAGCAATCCTTTTTCCTTAAGTCCGCCGCTGATAAAAAACATATTGTTGGCCGTGCCATGGTCAGTACCGTTGCTTTTATTTTGCGCCACGCGCCTGCCAAATTCCGAAAAGGTAAACAGGAGCACATCGTCAAAACGGTTCTCTTTTTTCAGGTCTTTAATAAAAGCTTCCACTGCATCGTTCATCTGCACAAAAAGCCTTTGCTGCTGAGCGGGCTGGTTGATGTGCGTATCAAAACTGCCCAACGATACATAATACACTTTAGTATTGATGTCGGAGAAAATAAGCGAGGCGATGGTTTTAAGGCTGCTTCCCAGTTCGGTTTTTGGGTAAATGGTAGTGGAGGGCCTGAGCCTTGATTGTTTATAAATATAGTTGGCCGAAGAAACCGTTTCTGAAAGGGTTTTATAGAGGTAATCAACCGGCGCCTCGTGGTGGTGCTGGTGCTGCTGCGCGGCCAGTTGTGCAAAAAACTTTTCGTTACTGCTGCCAAATAATCTGCGCGCGTCTTTTAATGCCAACGCCTTTTGCTGCTCGCCTTTCAGCGCCAGGCTCAATACATCGTCAATCTCCAGCGCCTGTGTGGGGTGGCTGCAGCTTTTGCATTGTTCATCGAGGTAGCGGCCCAGCCAGCCGGTGCTCAGGTAATCGGTACTGTGGCTGCCGGTGTGCCAGATATCCATGCTGCGAAAGTGCGAGCGGTCGGGGTTGGCATAACCTACAGAGTTAAGAATGCCGAGGCTGCCATCGTCGTAAGCACTTTTAAATGCCGTAAGTGCCGGGTGCAGGCCGGCTTCGTCGGTTAATGAAAGGGCGCTGCTGCGCTCAATGCCCAGGCGCGGGCGGCTGCTGTAGTAGATGTCGTTACGGTAAGGTATCACCGTGTTCAAACCATCGTTGCCGCCGGTAAGCTGCAGCACCACCACTACTTTGTTGCCCGGCGGCACAGCTGACCCACTTTCAAATGCTTTTAAAAAGCGCGGCACCAAAAGTGATGCGGTGGCCAGCGACCCGGTTTGTAAAAATGTGCGGCGTTTAATGTGCATGGCTGTTTGTTAGTTTATGAAAAAAAGTTAGTGGTTAGTTTGAGCTGATAGTTGATAGTATGGTTGTTCAAAGAGAAAACGTCTCTTTTTCCTTTTAAGTTTTTTACAGCTTTGAATTTTTCATTCTGCAAAACGTCTGTTTTTCCTTTTAAAATATTTCTCAATCAATCATTTCCTCTTTCACCATTCAACAGAGCTGGTACTCCGGCAGGCGCATCAGCTGCAGTGTGGCAGACTGTATAAAGCTTTCGCGGCTGCTGCTGTCGATATGGCTGTTAAGCAGCTGCAGGCCGGCTGCCGGTTGCTTTTGCAGTACCATTTGGCTAATGCTTTGCAGCAGTTGCGCGCGCGAAACGTCTTCAAATCCTTTTACGTAATCATTCCAGTTAATATCGGCCTGCAGCAGCCTGCCATTGGAGCGGCCGCTGTTCATTTCTTCTTTGCCCATCTGCTGGTCGTCGTCGGTTTTAGCCTGTATGCTTAAAGTTTCATTTTGCAACAACTGCGGCAGTCGCATTCGTGTTACCAGCGTAGTGCTGTCTATCCAGCTGCGTCCGCCGGGCCAGCCCGCCACGTTGGGCGGGTAAAAGAGCACCTGCCCCAGCAGACGCTGCAGCAACAACAGGTTTTCGCTGTTTCCAATTTCCATGGGCAGCATTCGCTGCAGACCCACCATCAGCCCCACCGGCGATTTGATGGCCGTGCCAATATGGTCATCGGCATAAAACCAGTCGGCTGTAAAAATATCCTGCACCAGGCTGCCAATGTGGTAATCGCTTTTGTAAAAGCGGTTGGCCAGCCACTCCACTTTTTCCTTGTCCACCTTTTCAGATACAAAAGCGCGGTAAATTTTTTGTGTAATAAAGCGGGCGGTTTGCTTTTGCTCCAACAGTATATCCAGCACTTCTTCACCGTTGAAATTGCCCTTTTTGCCCAGCACTGTTTTAGCGCCGCCATCGTGCAGCAGCGGCCGAAAAATAAATTCGCCTTTGGCATTGGCACTCCAGCCGGTAAAGGCGCGCGCCGCTTCTTTAATATCATTTTCGGTGTAGTGGCCGCGGCCCATGGTAAACAGCTCCATCACTTCGCGCGCAAAGTTTTCGTTGGGCATGCCTTTGCGGTTTTGCGCCGCATTTAAAAACTGCAGCATAGCTGCCGACTTTGATACTTCGTGCAGCAGATCTCTAAAACTGCCCAGCGCATGGGTACGCAACACGTGCAGCAGTTGCTGCTGGTAAAAAACATTGATATTGCGGCAGGCAAAATGGTTGTGCCAGAAAAAAGCCATCTTTTCGCGCAGCTGCGCATTGCTGTGCACCATTTCCTCCATCCAAAAAAGGTTGAGGCTGCGGATGCTTTCGCGCTGCTTTTGCTGCACCATGCGCCGCTCCTCGGGCTCCATGGCGCGGCGTTGCTGCCCCGCTACTTCGCCAATGCCCATCAGCAATCCTTTCAGGTAGTCATCGGCCACATCCATATAGGCAGGTGCTTTGGCGGAAGCCTTTTGCAGTGCAGCAAATAGTTTGTGAGGTGCAATAACGGACAGCTGTGTTATCTGTGCAGCAGCAGGGCCGAAGCCGGCGCGCCACATCAGGTGCTGGTTTTTTAGTTGGGTGGAAGCCATGTAACAGTTTTGCTTTGGTTGTGACTTTTATTGCTACAACATGTTTAAAACGAAGCGCGGCTTTTTTTAGTGTTGCGTTTAATTTTTTAAATTTGGTAAAAGCCACGCATGCCGGTCAGGATGTATAAATATGGAGCCCCTTTTGTAATGTATGCGCTGGCGCTCTCTTCTTTTTTTGCCACCGGCTTTTTTGTATTTGTACCGCTGCTGTATTCCTGGTTTTTAATTCCGCTGGCAGAACTGGTGCTGAAGCCCGATACGCGCAACCTGAGTGCGGCAGAAGAAGACCTGGCCCGCGCCGATAAAAAGTACGATTATTTTTTATACGCCATAGTGCCGCTGCAATACGCAGCGCTGGGTTGTTTTTTGTACCAGATAACATTTATACAACAGCCGCTGATTGATATTGTTGGAAAAACTTTGGTGATGGGACTGCTGTGCGGCACTTTTGGCATTAATGTGGGCCACGAGTTGGGACATCGTGCCAATAAGTTCGAACAGTTTTTAGCCAAGGCATTGCTGCTGACATCGCTGTACCTGCATTTTTTTATTGAGCATAACAAAGGGCACCACAAGCGCGTGGCCACACCCGGCGACCCCAGCACGGCGCGCTACGGCGAAAGTGTTTACCGCTTTTATTTTCGAAGTATTGTATACAGCTATATCAGTGCCTGGCACATAGCCGCGCGTGATGCGCGCAAAAAGGGTTTTAAAGCTTTTTCCATCCGCAACGAAATGCTGCAGTACCAATTGGTACAAATACTTTTTATGGTAACAATTGGGATAGGCTTTGGATGGACAACGGCGCTTTGGTTTTTGGCCGCCGCGCTCAATGGCATTTTGCTGCTGGAAACCGTTAATTACATAGAACATTACGGCTTGCAGCGCAAGGCTATTGCCGAAGGAAAATGGGAGCGTGCGCTGCCGCAGCACAGCTGGAACAGCAACCATGTGATAGGCCGTGTAATGTTGTTTGAGCTAAGCCGCCACAGCGACCACCACTACCTGGCCAGCCGCAAGTACCAGGTGCTGCGCCATCATGATGATTCGCCGCAGATGCCCACCGGCTATCCCGGCATGATGCTGCTGGCCCTGCTGCCGCCGGCTTGGTTTTATGTGATGCATAAACGCATTAAGCAACTACAGGTGCAATAAATATTAAAAGGAAAATGAGACGTTTGGGTTTAGTTGATAAGTTTGATTGTTTGTACAAAAGGAAAAGGAGACGTCTTGACAAAGTGAGATGTGAGAAGTAAAACGTGAGACAACCTCAAAAGGGAGAAGAGACGTTTCAATTCCCTTTTAATTTTTATGACAGCTTTTTTACTTGCCTAAAGCAAAGCGAAAACCTACGCTAAAGGGATTGCTGTTGCTAAGGTTGGTGCTGAAAGCAAAATTTCTGCTGTTGGTAGCGCTGGCAAATCCATTGTCAACGGTGGTTACTTTTTGATTGCTGTAACCTACGCTGGCAATGTTGTTTATAGCTACCTCCAAATGAAAATTTTTATGAACCGCATAAGCAATGCCGGGATGTAAACTCAGACTGACCATATCGGTGCGCCGGGTGCGGTTGCCGGTTGGGCTATACTGTTCTTTTTGCTTGCTATAGGCATAGCCTGCATTAGCTTCGCCAAAAAGGTAAAAGCCTTTGCCTAATGTAGCATACCTGCGGTAAAAAATGCTGCCGCCATACAAGTTGTAATCAAAAGTTTGCTGCCCCTGGTATTTGTTGCTGGAATTGGAATAAGTTAGATTAGTGCCCCATACCGTATTGTTTTTTGTGGCTACACCAACAGAAGGCGATAAGCTAAAAGACCGGTTCTTGTACTCATTAGTTGAACTAGCATTCGTTTCTTTGTTGGTAGACCCGCTGATGTTGCCACCTAGTAAAACGGTTCCTTTGTTAATTTGTGCTTGTGCTGAAATAGCAATAGAAGTAGCCACAGTGGTTAAGAGTAGAAGTTTTCTCATGCAGTAAAATTTTGATAAAAATGCAGCCGTATGTTTATACATAGAAACGCCAGCACATTGCTTTAACAAAAGAGTATGTTAATCCTTTTTTTGAATCTGCATAAAAAGGTTTTGCAACGTTTCATTGTTAGCCCATTGCTGTTGTTGGCACCCTTCCATTTGCTGAATGTTGCGGATGCGTTTTTTTAAATTGGGATGACTGCTTACCCATTCGGAAGGTTCTTCATCTACTTCTTTTTGCAGCAGCCTAAACAGGCGCACAAAGCCGTTGCAGTCAATGTTGCGTTCTTGAAGAATAGCCACACCTTCTTCGTCGGCTTCTTTTTCCAGCTTGCGGCTGTAGGAGAGGTTTTTAAGATGATGCGTATGGCTAACAACAATGGCGGTAACGGTGCCAATATCGCCCAATATCAGCGACAGGAAAATATAGTTGCTCATGCTGCTGAAAAGCGAGCGTAGCGAGTGGCGGTTTTCAATGTGAATGAACTCGTGCGAGAGCAGTGCCGCCAGCTCGGGGTAAGAGGTTAGCCCATCCAGTAACTTGTCGTGCAC
>CBDTUH010000196.1:0-6375 GCA_965363375.1 uncultured bacterium | reverse complement strand
GTTGGGCAAGCCACGCAGGCTCCAGTCGCTAAAGCCGTCGTCGGTGCCAAAACTCATATAGTAGCCGCCTATTTCATCGTATTCATAATCTTCTTCCATGCCCAGCTTTTGTCGGTCTTCCCAGTTGAGGCTGCCAGTGCTGATGTTGCTTTTAGTGCCATAGACTGACATTTTCTTTTTGCCAACAAAACGGTTGTAAAGCCCTTTGGCATCAAAATAATCCTGGAAGTCGCTGCCGGCGTTTACTTTACCAAAGGCGCCTTTCTTTGCATTTTCCTTTAGTTTGATGTTGATGGTTTTGCCTTCGCTGCCGCTGGTGATGCCGGTAAGCTGTTGCTGTTCGCTCTTGGTGTCAAACACCTGTACTTTATCTACTGCTTTGGAGGTAATGTTTTGTGTGGCCATGGTGGGATCGTCGCCAAAAAACTCTTCGCCGTCTACCAGCACTTTTTCCACCCGCTTGCCCTGCGCCACAATTTCACCTTTGCTGTTTACCTGAAAGCCTGGTAATTGTTTCAGCAGGTCTTCCACGGTAGCACCTTCTTTTACGGCAAAGGAGTCGGCTGTGAATTCGGTGGTATCGCCCTTGATGCGTATGGCAGAGCCGCTGCGTACGATCACTTCTTGTAGCAAGGTAGATTTTAAGGTTAGCGAAATGCTTCCCATATCCACATTGGCTCCTTTTACTTCTATTTCATCGGCAAAGTCGGCAAACCGCGGAAAGGTTACCAGCACTACATATTTGCCCGGCGCCACGCCGCTAATCTGGAACTGCCCTTCTTTGTTAGTGCGGGTAAAATGGGAGAGGGTGCTGTCTTTTTTTTGAAGTAGGGAAACAACTGCGTGCTGCAGCTTTTTATTTTCAGCCGTATCGGCCACGGCACCTTTTACCTGAAAGTTTTGCGCGTTGGCGGTAATACCCAGCAGGCAGGTAAAAAATAAATAGCCTAGAATTTTTCTCATGAAGCAGGTTGGATTGGTTTTGGTTACTGATGCGGTGGAAGCTGTATTTCCACAAAAATCATTGCCTATCTTTAATAGAGCTTAGGTGCTTTCTTCTTTATTCATCCCTAACCAGATATATATGAACGAAAAAAAAATAGCCGAAAGCGGGACAGACAATAACAGCACGAAAGTTAAGCCCACAATTACAAAGTCTATGACCGTTCATCAAGAAAATAATGTTAAATACGAAGACCAGAATTTTGTAGATACCTCAAAAAGCGTCTGGAACTATTCCATATTGTACGATGATGACATAGCTACTTACCAGGCGGGCACGCACTACCAGCTTTATAAAAAAATGGGTTCCCGAAAGCTGAATGTGCTGGACACCGATGGCTATTATTTTTGCGTGTGGGCGCCCAATGCTACCGAAGTGTCGGTTATTGGCAACTTTAATGGGTGGAGCAGCGGTGCGCACCCGCTTACGCCGCGCTGGGATAAAAGCGGTATCTGGGAGGGCTTTATACCCGGCATACCGAAAGGCGAGTTGTACAAATACCATATAACCGGCTTTAACGGAACCGTTACCGAAAAAGGCGACCCCTTTGCCAACTATTGGGAAAAGCGTCCGGCCACATCATCCATTACCTGGGACTTTGATTATGAATGGAAAGACGAGGAGTGGATGCAAAATCGCGCGGCCCACAACGCGCTGAACGCACCCTGGAGCGTATACGAAGTGCACCTGGCCAGCTGGATGCGACCCGATGCATCAAACGAAGAAAGCTACAATACTTACCACCAGATGGCTGAGCTGCTGGTGCCTTACGTAAAAGGGCTGGGCTTTACGCATGTAGAGTTGATGCCCGTGATGGAGCACCCGTTCGACGGCAGCTGGGGTTACCAGCTTACCGGCTACTTTGCACCTACTTCGCGCTTTGGCGAACCCGAAGGGCTGATGCACCTGATTGATGCTTTTCACCAGGCGGGCATTGGTGTGATACTGGATTGGGTGCCTTCTCATTTTCCTTACGACGCGCATGGCCTTTATATGTTTGACGGAACGCATACCTACGAATATGCCGACATGCGCAAAGGCTTTCACCCCGACTGGAACTCTTATATTTTCAATTACAAAAGGGGAGAGGTTAAGTCATTTTTAATTTCCTGCGCCCGTTTCTGGTTCGACCTGTTTCATATTGATGGCATACGTGTAGATGCGGTCTCCTCTATGCTGAAGCTTGATTACAGCCGCACACACGGGCAGTGGGAACCCAACGAGTTTGGCGGCAATGGAAACCTGGAAGCCATTGCCTTTATCAAAGACCTGAACGAAACCATCTTCCGCGATTTTCCCGACGTGCAAACCATTGCTGAAGAAGCCACCGACTGGCCGGGCGTAACCAAGCCTACTTTTGGAGCGGCCTTGGCTTTGGCATGAAGTGGATGATGGGCTGGATGCATGATACGCTGGATTATTTTAAAATGGACCCGCTTCACCGGCCACACCATCAAAACAAGTTTTCGTTCAGCATGATGTATTACTACGACGAGAACTTTATGCTGCCCCTAAGCCACGACGAGGTGGTGCATGGCAAAAGCCCGATGATCTATAAAATGCCCGGTGATGAGTGGCAGAAATTTGCCAACCTGCGCACGCTGTATACTTATATGTGGACACACCCCGGCGGTCGCCTCTTATTTATGGGCAACGAATTTGGGCAGACAACTGAGTGGAACTACCAAACAGAATTAAGCTGGAGCCTGCTGCAGCATGCTTCACACAAAGGATTACTCGATTGCGTGCGCGACCTGAACAGGATATTAAAAGAATCGCCGGCGCTTTATGGCCATCAGTTTAGTATAGCAGGTTTTGAGTGGATTGACCTGAACCATCGAAATGAATGTGTAATTGTGTACCGTCGCAAAGGACTCCAGCCCGATGACGATCTGCTGGTGATACTGAACCTGACACCGGTGGTGCGCTGGGACTGGCCCATAGAACTGTACAATGTGTATTACACTAAAGAAATTTTCAACAGCGACGATAAAAAATACTGGGGCAGCGGCGATATTTTCAACCAAGAGATCAGGTGGGAAGAAATTGTAGAAGAAGTAAAAGAAACACCGTTGCCAAATAAAGCAAGTGCACCAAATGATGAAGCGGGTAAATTGGCTGAAACGGTAAAGGACAAAAAATACAGGATAACGGTAAATTTGCCGCCGCTTTCAGCCCTGATACTAAAGTAAATACTTAAGGGTTGTTATTTTCGTTATAAAACGGGTTTGGGAATAATAATTCTTGGACAAAGTTTTTATTTTTGATAGAACCGAACAAAAACCACCAAATAATTAATATCCTATGCGTTTTATTTTATCGGTTGCGCTGGCAACCCTCTCCACCATTTCGTTTGCACAGGCAGACAGTTCCCAGGTATTTCTGCAAAAAGGTTTGGAAGAAAAAGGCAAAGGCCGTGTGATGGAGTCGTACAAGGCTTTTGACAAGGCTTATGCTTACAACAAAAGCGACAAACAGGTTTTGGAGGCCCTGGCGCAATCGCTGTTCGACCTGCGCCGCTACCCGCCGGCTCGCGAAAAATACATGGAGCTGGAAAAACTGGGCAACCCCTCGGCACATACATTAAAGCAGCTGATGCAGATATCTTTCAACATGCGCCAGTTTGCCGATGCGGTTAAATACGCCCAGGCGGTAAAGTCCGTTGACCCTTCTGCAAAGGTTTCTTATTTTATTGGCAAAGCTTATTACGACGAAGAAAATTATGGCCAGGCCATTAAATTTCTAACGGAGGCTGCCAAAGAAGAACCGCAGAATGCGGAAGTGACCTATTACGTGGCCCGCAGCTATGCCGATATGATGAACTTTAAACAAGCCATTCCTCATTTTCATAAAGCGCTGGAACTGCAGCCCGATAACAGCCGCTGGATATATGAAATGGCGCTGATCTATTATGCCATGCACGACGATAAGTCTTCGCTGAAGTACATGCTGGAAGCGGCTGATAAAGGTTATAAAAGAGACAATGAATACCTCGAGAACCTGGGTATTGCCTACCTTAACGCCAAAGAATTTGAAAAAGGCATTGCCATTATGAAAGAAATTCTGGAGCGCCGCCCCAGCGATATGAACATTCTGAACATGATGGCCGAAGCCTGCTACGATGCCAAAAAGTTTGACGATGCCATCTACTATTGGGATGAGTTGTTAAGGCTTGATAAGGAAAATGCAGCTGCACTTTATATGATTGGCATGAGCTACCAGGCCAAAGGCGAAAAGCAAAAAGGCATGGCGCTTTGCGATAAAGCTATACAAATGGATCCCAGCCTGCAACGCAATAAGCAAAAGATTTCGATGCCAGGATTGTAAACCTCCTGTCTCCCTAAATGGGGCACTTAGGTCTGTATTGTATTTTATATACAGAAGTTCTTTTATTATAAAAACGTCTCTTTTCCCTTTTAACTGTAAAACAATTTTAAAAGGAAAAAGAGACGTTTTGACCTAAGTGCCCCCTTTAGGGGGACAGGGGGCTTACATTCTTTCCGGCACCTGAATGCCCAGCAGGCTCATGCCGTGCTTTATAACTTTGGCGGTAAGGGTGCAAATGCGCAGGCGCAGGGCCTTCTTCTCGTTGTTTTCCGCTTTCAGCACGGAGTGCTGTGTGTAAAAAGTATTATAGGTTTTAGCAATGCTGAATATATAATTGGCTATTTGCGATGGGTCATGCTCTTGTGCCGCGGATTGTACAATGGTTTCATATTGCTCCAGTAACAAGAGTAATTCTTTTTCAAGCGGCAGCAGCCCTTCGTTGAATTCTGTTATGCTTTCATCCGGCTGCTCCTTGCGCAAAATAGACTTGATGCGCGCATGCGTGTATTGAATGAACGGACCTGTAAAACCATGAAAATCGATGGACTCCTCGGGGTTGAATACCATTCGCTTTTTCGGGTCTACGCGCAGCAAAAAGAATTTTAAAGCGCCAATGCCAATCATCTCGTACAGCTGGTGCAATTCTTCTTCGGTAAAATCTTCTATGCGGCTGTGCTCGGCGGTTTTCTTGCCTGCTTCGGCCACCATTTCAGCTACAATATCATCGGCATCAACCACAGTGCCTTCGCGGCTTTTCATACGGCCAGTGGGCAGTTCCACCATTCCATAACTCAGGTGATAAATACCGTCGGCATAGGGCGCTTCCATCTTTTTTAAAATGGCTTTCAGCACCTGCATGTGGTAGTTCTGCTCGTCGGCAATTACATAAATGCTTTGGTCGTACGGAAACGCCTCGTATTTCTGTTGCGCCAGGCCAATGTCCTGTGTAATGTAAACCGAAGTGCCGTCTTTGCGCAGCACCAGTTTCTCATCCAGCCCTTCATTGGTCAGGTCAATCCAAACGGAGCCATCTTCTTTGCGGAATAAAATCCCTTTTTGAAGTCCTTCCTCAATAAATTGTTTGCCCAGTAAATAAGTCTGGCTTTCATAATAGGTTTTGTCAAAGTCGGAGCCAATGCGCTTATAGGTTTCATCAAAGCCTTTGTACACCCAACTGTTCATTTCTTTCCATAGTTTCATTACTTCGGGCTTGCCAGCTTCCCAAGCTACCAGCATTTGCTGCGTGGCTTTCATAATGGGTGCTTCTTTTTCGGCCTGTTCGGGGCTGATGCCGGTGGCTGCTAATTCCGCTATTTCTTTTTTATGTTCGTTGCTGAAGCGTACATAATAATCGCCTACAAAATGGTCGCCTTTAATGCCAGTGCTTTCCGGTGTGGCGCCTTCGGCAAACAACTGCCAGGCAATCATGCTTTTGCAGATGTGCACGCCGCGGTCGTTTACAATCGAAGTTTTCATGACCTTGTTGCCCGCGGCTTTTAGAATTTCGGCTACGCTCCAGCCCAAAAAGTTGTTGCGCAGGTGGCCAAGGTGCAGCGGCTTGTTGGTGTTGGGCGATGAGTATTCCACCATTACTTTTTGTCCGGTAGGCTTAAATTCGCCGGCTGCTTTTTTATCTAAAAGGTATTGCGTAAAGTAAGTATCCGCAACAGAAAGGTTTAAAAATCCTTTGATAACATTAAATCCTGTGATCAATTGTGGGTTGTTTTCCTTCATGTGTTGGCCAATTTCAGCCCCCAGTGCTTCGGGTGCTTTACGCAGGCTTTTTACAAACGGAAAAAGCACAATGGTGTACTGGCCTTCAAACTCGGGTTTGGTAGCGTTTACGGCAATATCGTCGGCAAAAACCGGGATTTTATAAAGGGCTTCAATGCTTTTGGCGGATAATTCTTTTAACTGCGCAACCAGGCTCATGTATTACGTATTTTGCGCTGCAAGTTAATTAAACCTGATTTGATGCGACCGCTTGTTTTAACAAAGGCCTTACTAAAAAGTGGCGTAAACATCAAATTTCAGTTTTACCTTCG
>CBDTUH010000195.1:0-6419 GCA_965363375.1 uncultured bacterium | reverse complement strand
TGCTGGTACAAAATGGTACGCTGAAGGCGGGCGACTTGGTGGTATCCGGTCAGCATTATGGCCGTGTAAAAGCCATGATGAACGAGCGCAACAAGCGCGTAGCCGATGCGCCGCCATCCACACCGGTACTGATACTGGGCCTGAACGGCGCGCCGCAGGCGGGTGAAACCTTTAAGGTATACCAGGAGGAAAGCGAAGCCAAAGACATTGCCAACCGCCGCGCGCAGATATTGCGCGAGCAGGGTATGCGTGCTAAAAAACACATTACCCTCGATGAAATTGGCCGCCGCTTAGCGTTGGGCAACTTTAAAGAGCTGAAAGTGATTATCAAAGGTGACGTGGACGGTTCGGTGGAAGCCCTGAGCGACTCGCTGCAAAAACTGTCTACCCAAGAAATATTGGTAAGCGTTATCCACAAAGGTGTGGGCCAGATCAACGAAAGCGACGTGGTGCTGGCTGAAGCATCTGACGCCATCATTATTGGCTTTAACGTGCGCCCCTCTATGCAGGCCAACCGCCTGGCAGAAGGCGCCGGTATCCAGATACGTACATACTCCATCATCTACACCGCCATCGACGAGATTCGTTCTGCGATGGAAGGTATGCTGGAGCCGAAAGTACAAGAGAAGATCACTGCCAATGTGGAAGTGCGCGAGGTGTTCAAGTTCGACAAAGCAACCGTTGCCGGCTGCGTAGTGATCGATGGCCGCATCAAGCGCGATCACAAAGTGCGCCTCATTCGCGATGGCATTGTAGTGTACCCCACGGGCGAAAACGCAACGGCCGAACTGGGCTCGCTCAAGCGATTTAAGGATGATGTGAAGGAAGTGCTGATGGGTATGGAGTGCGGTATCACCATTAAAAACTACAGCGACCTGAAAGTGGGCGATATTATTGAAGCTTACGAAATAGAAGAAGTAAAAAGAACACTGTAACCCCCGGCCCCTAAAGGGAAGGCTTAGGTAAACGCATCTTTTTTTGAATAGAATACAGGAGCAGCAAAAAGTTTTTTCAAACGTTTGCTGCTCCTTTTTTTATTGCTAAGAGAAGAGGAGGGGAAAGAGTAAAAGAGAAAAGAGACGTTTGAGGAAATGTAAAATTGAAAATGTAAAATGTAAAAGGAAAACCAGACGTTTTTAAAACGACCATTTTTTGTCATTTCGACCAACGGGAGGGCTCTGCCGAAGGCACAACTTTAAAAGGAAAAAGAGACGTTTTTCTTTCTCCTCATTTTCTCCGCCTCTCTGTGCAAAATAATCAAAAGGAAAAACAGACGTTTCCAAACTTTGCGCCTTTGCCTCTTTGCGCCTTTTCGGGAAATGATAAAAGCGAAAAGAGACGTTTTCAAAATGTAAAATGAAAAAGGTAAAACAGGCGTTTTAAAAAAGCAAACGTCTGTTTACTATAAACCATGTACGATGTATTATGAACCTTAAAAGGAAAAAGAGACGTTTCGGTTTTCCTGTCAACTGTCATCTGTCCACCGTCCTCTTTTTGCAGCCCGCCCAAACTTTTGTTAATTGCACCTTATTAGCCGCCGGCTTTTTTTTATACAGGTTACATTTGTTATTATCTATTATGAAACGTATTCTTACATTTTCGCTGTTATTACTGGCCTTTTCGGCAACGCAGGCACAGAACAAAAAAATAGTGGCCGACAAGATCATTGGCGTGGTGGGCGACCGCATTATACTGCAGTCCGACATTAAAAATGCCATGGCCGATATGAGCCGCCAGGGTGGCGAGGTGCCGGCTAATGCCGAGTGCCTTATACTGGAGCAGGCGCTGGTATCCAAAGTGCTGATGCTGCAGGCCGAAAAAGACTCGCTGGTAGTAACAGAAGAAGAAATAGAAGCCGAGCTGGACCAGCGCATCCGCTACTTCATCAGCGCCTACGGCACGCAGGAAGTGCTGGAGCAGGTGGCCGGCAAAACCATATACCAGATTAAGGATGACGCCCGCCCATCGGTAAAAGAGCGCAAGCTGGCCGAGGCCATGCAGCGCAAAATTGTAGAAAGTGTGCGCATCACCCCTGCCGAGGTAAAAGCTTATTTTGACAGAATACCCAAAGACAGCCTGCCTTTTTACGAAACCGAGCTGGAAATAGGACAAATTGTAGCTTATCCCAAAGCCAACCGCGACCTGGAAAAATATGTGATAGACGAGCTGAACAACTACAAGCGCCAGGCAGAAAGCGGCCTGATTACTTTTGACCAGCTGGCCAAGCGCTACTCCGAAGACCCCGGCTCGAAGGAGCGCGGCGGGCAGTACCAGATCAACCGCAACGAAAAAACCTGGGACCCGGCCTTTTTAAATGGTGCTTTCCGCTTGAAAGAAGGAGAAATATCATCACCCATCAAAGGCAAGTTTGGCTACCATATTATACAAATGGTGCAGCGCAGCGGCGATGATGCCATTGTGCGTCATATTCTACGCGTGCCGCCTATTACAGATGAAGAAATGCAGGAAGCTACAGCACGTCTCGACTCGGCCCGCGCCCGTATAGTAGCCGGTACTTTAACCTTTGCCACCGCTGCCGGCCGCTACAGCGAGGACGAAGCAGCCAAGTTTGCCGGCCCTTACCTTACCGGCCGCACCGGCGCCACCACCGTTACTATCGACGAGCTGGATGCCGAAGTGGTAGCGCAGCTGGACAAGCTGAAGGTGGGCGAAATTTCGCAGCCACTGCCTTATACTGATGAGCGCGGCAAAAAAGCAGTACGCTTGCTGTTTCTTAAATCGCGCACGGAGCCGCACCGCATGAACCTGGAGGACGACTACAACCGCATAGCCGAATTTGCACTGGAAGAAAAAAAGTTTGGCGCACTGGAAAAATGGATGCGCACCCGCATACCGGCCTACTACATAAAAGTAGACCCAACAGTGGGCAACTGCGAGCAAATACAAAAATGGGTGGATAAAAGCGCTACTGCCGCCAGCTTTTAACCATCAGTAATTGATATAAAAAACGTATTAAAACCCTTTCAGCCGAAAGGGTTTTTTTATAGCCGTTGGCATTATAGGTTTCAGTAATCCAGCACCAAAAAACCAAAACGTCTCTATTCCCTTTTGTGGTTAAATGAAAGGTTACTGGTTGAAAAGCAAAACGTCTCTTTTCCTTTTGCCGGCCGTTCCGCTGAAGAATGCCGGCTTCCGTCTTTCTCAACCGCTCACTTTATCCTGTTTGTGCCACGATAATCTTTTGCAGATATAGGTATTCCTAATATTTATTTTAATTTTACCGTTCGGAATAAAATCCGACAATATCCTCATGCCGTCCATTACCCTACAAGATAACGCTGCCCTTTCCTCGGCTTTCTCTATACATAACCCGTTGCCATCGCTGGTAATAGAGGCCGGCAACCTGCAGATAGCTGCTGCCAACAAAATGGCGGCCAGCGTATTGCAATACAGCACTTCGGCACTTCAAAACTTTACTTTACACGACCTGTTAGGCCCCTGCCACCGCCTGTTGGTAAGAGACTGGTGCCAGCAGCACACTGCGGGCAACTGGAGCCAGAACTTAATACTGAAGAAAGGAGACGGCAGCATAGTGGAGTTTTGCTGGCTCCTCAGCACCTTTATGCATGCCGGCCGGCAGTACTACCAGATGATGGCTACCCCTGCAGGCAAAAGCCATCAGCAACACCAAAACTGCCATCAAGACAACTGCATTACCTGCAAAATAAAACTGATGGCCAACCTGGTGGCTGAAACCGAGGATATACTGAACGCCTCCGACCTTTCTTTTAAACCCGTGAGCTGGAACGCGGCAGCAGAGCGCCTCTATGGCATTAGTGCCGCCGAGGCCATTGGCGCCGACATCAGTGCGCTGCTGAGCCTGCAATATAACGGCACTACCCGCGCGCAGGTGCGCGAGGTCATCAGCCGAGAAGGCCAATGGCGCGGCGAAATGGTGTTTACACGCCCATCCGACGGCAAAAAAGTAACCCTGCTTTCTTCCTTTAAAAAACTATACGACGAGGCGCAGCAGCACATTGGCTACCTGGTGAGCGGCACCGACATTACCGAACGAAAAGATGACGAGCTGCGGTTAAAGGAAATGGAGCACCGCTTTCGGGGAGTGGCTGATGCCGCACCGGTAGGCATCTGGATGTCGGACACGGCCAACCGCCTGAATTATGTAAACAAGACCCTGCTGCATTTTACCGGTATAGAGGCGGATGCCTTTACCAACGCCAGTTGGGCGGCGCAGGTGCACCCCGATGATATAGAAAAAACAAAAAAGACCTTTACGCGCCATTTTTGGCAAAAAAAACCGGTAACCCTTATCTACCGGCTAAAGAACAGTGCAGGCGAGTACCGCTGGGTGCAGGATACGGGCACGCCCCGCTTTTTGGCAGACGGCACTTTTGTGGGTTACATCGGCTCCATTATAGACATTACCGATTCTAAAAAGCGCGAAGAGCAGCTGCAATACCAGGCCCTGGTTTTGCAAAGCGTACAAGACATTGTGCTGACTACGGATATGAACTTTATGGTCAGCAGTTGGAACAAAACCGCGGAAAACGTATATGGCCGTACCGAAGCTGAAGCCCTGGGCCGCTACATGTTGGATCTGATTGACTTTGATTTTATAGATACCCATATTGACGCCGTGCGGCAGGAACTTTTTGAGAAAGGCATCTGGAAGGGCGAAGTGATTCTCAAAAACAACAACGGCGAAAACAGGTACCTGTTGTTTACTGTTTCTTTTGTAAAAAATAACGAAGGCCAGAAAACCGGCACCATGGCCGTGGGCCACGATATTACAGAGCGCAAAAAAGCAGCTCAAAAGCTGGAGCAGAGCGAGCTATTTTACCGAAACCTTATTGCCGACTCGCTCGACGGCATCCTGCTTTGCGATGCGGCGGCCAACATTACGTTTGTAGCCCCTTCGGTAAAAAATATTTTGGGTTACGAAATGCAGGAGCTGCTGGGCAAAAGCGCATTCCAGTTTGTGCATGCAGAAGATCTTTCGTGGGCCCTGCAATCGTTTGAAAGAGAAGTGGCCGAAAACCCCGAGATCAAATCCATAGTGGTGCGGCTAAAAAAGAAAGATGGCAATTGGCTGTGGTGTATGGTGCGCGGGCATAACCTGCTGGCTAACCCCCATGTTAAAAGCATGGTCATTTATTTTCACGACGATACGCTGCGCAAGCAGGCCAGCCAGGCGCTGAAGGAAAGCGAAAGGCGCTTCCGCAGCCTGCTGAGAGACCTGCAGGTAGGTGTGCTGCTGAATGGCCCCGACGGCAAAGTTATTATGTGCAACCGCACCATGTGCCAGATGATGATGGTACCTGAAGAAGAGCTGGTGGGTAAAAGCATTTATGAAGTGCTGGAGGATGATTTTATAAACGAAGAGGGTGTGTATATACCCATTGAGGAGCGGCCGCTAACGCGCGCCATTAGAAGCCGGAAAGGCATTAAAGATGTGGTGACCGGTTTTCGGCAACGCCAAACCGGAGAGCGCATCTGGGCATTAATCAACTCCGACCCCATTCTGGACGAAAAAGGCGAGATACAACATGTTATCTGCACTGTAAAGGAAATTACCGACCGGAAAAAGCTGGAGCAGGAGCTGCTTGAGCGGCAGATCAGCCATCAGAAAGCGCTGACGCAGGCCACCATCGACGGGCAGGAAAAAGAACGCCGCGAAATAGGCAAAGAACTGCACGACAACATTGGCCAGCAACTGACCACCACCAAGCTGATGCTGGATTTGGCCAAAACCACCGCCGACGATCAAACAGCCGAAATGGTGAGCCTGGCCTTAAAAGGAATTTCAGACGTTATCAACGAAATACGCACCATATCGCACGCGCTGGTGCCACCCATTCTGGGCGATATCGGCATTATCGAATCCATCGAGGCCATGGTGGAGACCATCCGCTATGTGCAGCTGCTTACCATTAATTTCGACTATTTCGACTTTAATGAAGACCGCGTGCCCGAAAACCAGCAGCTGATGCTTTACCGCATTATACAGGAAGGCATGAACAATATTGTAAAGCACGCCGATGCCACGCATGTCAGCATCATCATCAAAAACATCAACAGGCAAATAACGCTGGAGCTGAACGACAATGGAAAGGGCTTTAATGCAGCTAATGTGCGCCGGGGCCTGGGCCTTACCAACATAAAAAACAGGGCCGAACTGTTTGGCGGCACAGTAACCATCAACAGCACGCCCGGCGCGGGCTGCAGCCTGAAGGTGGTGATACCCGGAGCAGGGCAGCCGCCGGTAAATTAAATTTTATACCGGGGCTTTAACACAAGTTTGGTCTACCTTTGCGCCTTCTAATACAAGCATGAGCGACGCTATAAAACACGAATGCGGTTTGGCATTCATCCGGCTTAGAAAATCTTTTTCCTACTACCAGCAAAAGTATGGCTCGGTAATGTGGGGGCTGAACAAA
>CBDTUH010000194.1:0-6452 GCA_965363375.1 uncultured bacterium | reverse complement strand
TTTTCGCAAATGAAAATTACGGGCAGCTTCCACAGCATGGCCAGGTTAAAGGTTTCGTGCAGCATACCCTGGCGGGCAGCACCATCACCAAAAAACGCCAGCACCACGTTGTCGGTACCGCGATACTGCTCGGCAAAAGCCAGCCCGGCGCCGGTACCAATTTGCGCACCTACAATACCATGGCCACCGTAAAAGTTCTGTTCTTTACCAAAAAAGTGCATGCTGCCACCCTTTCCTTTGGCGCAGCCGGTAGCTTTACCGTACAGCTCTGCCATGCAGGAGTTTACAGAAATGCCTTTGGCAATGGCCAAACCATGGTCGCGGTAAGCGGTAATGAACGGGTCTTCGGGGCGTGTGGCGGTCATGCAACCGGCAGCAATCGCTTCCTGGCCTACATAGGCATGAAAAAATCCACGGATCTTTCCTTCCATTTTGTACTTTTCTTCGGCCATCAGTTCGAACTGGCGAATAAGCTGCATCAGTTCGTACCAGTATAAATACGTTTCTTTTGTGAATTTTGTAGCCAAGACTGCAAATTTGAGGGGCAAAAATAAGGGATTTAGCCAAATAAAGAATAGCGCCGCCCGGTGAGGATGAATATTTAATGTTTCAAATTTCAGATTGATAATCAACTGCCAAAGTGTGAATGCCATTTTGAAAACTAAAAAAATTCAAAATGTAAAATTCAAAATGTAAAACAGGCAGAAACTTAAAAGGAAAAAACAGACGTTTTGGTGGAAGTCAAAAAGTGAAAAGTAAAGTCCTAAAAGTTCAGTAAAAGTCCAAAAGAGAAAAGAGACGTTTTAATCTTTTCTCTTTCTAAGCGAAATATTCATTTTGCAAAAGGAGATGCTGAAAAAATTTCAGCATGACAGCGCAAGGTTGTTGCTTTTTATAAATTTAATGTAAAAGGGAAAACAGACGTTTTCAAACTTGGTGGCTTTGAATCTTTGCGTCTTTGCGGGAAACTTTAAAAGGAAATGGAGATGTTCTTATTATTTGGCTATTTTATTGACTATTGACTATTCACTTTCACAAAAGGAAATTGAGACGTTTTTCATTTTACCTTTTTCATTTTTCATTTTTAATTTCACCACCCATTTACTGTTGCTGAAAAAAGTTTAATCTTTGAAGCTCTAAACTTTTGCATTGAGCCTGCAGCTGCATTCCATATCGCTTTTCCAGTTCAAAAATTATTTTCACCAGCAATTCCCTTTTACAGAACGTATTGTGGGCATTTGCGGGCGCAACGGCATGGGCAAAACCAATTTGCTGGATGCGGTGCATTACCTCTGTTTTACCAAAAGCTATTTTACGCGGCAGGACAGCCTGAGCACGCAGCACGGTTACAAAGGCTTTCGGCTGGAAGGTCGGTTTAGCCTGAACGGAAAAGAAGAAAAAGCCGTTTGCATTCTGCGCGAAACCGGTAAAAAAGAATTCAGCGTAAACGATGCGGCCTACGCCCGTTTTTCGGCGCACATTGGCCGCTATCCTTGCGTGGTAATAGCGCCCGACGATGTGCAGCTGATTATTGGTGGCTCCGAGGAGCGGCGAAAGTTTATAGATACACTTCTCTCCCAGCTCGATGCGCAGTACCTGCAGCATTTAATTCAATATACCAAAATTTTGCAGCAGCGCAATTCTTTTTTGCGCGCCTATAACGATGGCTATGGCAGCCGCGACCTGAGTGTGCTGGATGTGCTGGACGAACAGTTACTGAAAGCGGGCAATTTTGTTTTTGAAAAACGTAAAGATTTCCTTTTGCATTTTTTGCCTACGGTAAAAACGGTGTACAACGATATTGCGCGCCATTACGAACCGGTAAGCCTGGTATACGAAAGCGAACTGCTGGGCAATGATTTTGAAACATTGCTGCAAGCCTCCAGGCAAAAAGACCTTGTGATTCAGCGCAGCTCCACCGGCATTCACCGCGATGACCTGTTATTTAATATGGGGCAGCAAACCTTTAAAAGTATTGCCTCGCAGGGGCAGCGCAAAAGCTTATTGTTTGCCCTGAAGCTTGCCGAAATGGAAGTGCTGAAAAAAGAAAAAGGAGTCTCTCCCATTTTGCTGCTCGATGATGTGTTTGAAAAGCTGGATGAAGAACGCATTTCCAACTTGCTGCAAAATGTGTGCAACGATACCGAAAGCCAGATCTTTATTACAGATACCAGTTGCGACAGGCTGCAAACGCAATTGCAAAAACTAAAGCCTGCTTTTCAATTAATACAGTTGTAGTTTTCAGTTTATAGTTTTTAGTTTTTAGTTTTTAGTTATTTCGTTCACGAATACAACTGTTCACCAATTCATGGGTTAAAAGGAAAAGGGACGTTTTTACTTATTGTTCCTTACAAAAAACTTCAACATATTGAAAGCTCTACAAGTGAACTCGTAAACTAACAAACTAGAAACTTAAAACTAAAAACTACCTTTGCCGCATGGGTCAGTATTCAATGGGCGATGCCATTAAACAGTTTTTGAAAAGCAGCCGCATTAAAGGCGACATTCAGGCTTTCCAGATTGAAACGGTGTGGGAAGAGCTGATGGGTAAAACCGTGGCCCGCTATACCGACAACATCCGCATTGTTCATAAAACCCTTTACATTACCACCAGCGTAGCGCCACTGAAGCAGGAGCTGCTATACCAAAAAGAAAAAATAAAGCTTCGCGTAAACGAAGCTTTAGGTACTAACGAAATTCAGGAAGTGGTGATTCAGTAATTCCACGGGTAGCCGGTACGCTGCGGTTGTTCCCTTTCAAAAACCATCTGCCTTTTTACCAGTGCCATTTTAATAATGTCGTGCACACTTAATACACCTTTAAAAATAAACTGATCGTACACGGCCATGTACTTGCAATTGTGGTTTTCCAGCAGCTGCAAGGCATACTCCAGCGAGTCGTTCATTGTGGCTACCGGCAAAGATGTCGTCATAAAATCGCCTATCATTGCAGTGTCCAGATTTTTATTGCTGAACAAAACTTTGCTGGCTACATCATGCTCTGAAATAACTCCCAAAAAATTTTCTTTTTCGTCCAGCACAATCAGATAGTCTACGTTTTCGCAACGCATCTGGTAGAGGGCTTCACTTACACTTCTGTTGTAAAGAATGGTGTTGAACTGCGGGTACTTTTGGTTGATAACCTCAGCGATTTTTTCCATGGCAATAGATTTAAGGTTTATGAGAAAAAGGCAGGGCTGACGGCTCTATAAATTTACGCCAAAATCCGCAGGGATTTGTTGAGCATACAATAATATACTATGATTTTTGACAGCTTTTCTCTCTACCACTTTTTATATTGCTGCGTTGCCATTTGCCGATATTTGACTAAGCAAAAAACAAGCCTAATTTTATATTTTACTAATCGCTAATTAAAAAATTTTACGCTCCTGTATGTAACTTTTGATGAAAAGGTTATACATGGCATTTTTATTAATAACAAACAATAAGCAGGCGCTTATTGTTTAAATCGCAAAACGTCTATTTTTCCTTTTACCAACATCAAACAATCAGGGCTGTGCAGTAGCAATTTGTGCCAGCGCTTCCTCTACTTTATTACCACTCCATTTATTAAGTATGGTTCCTTTTTGCAAAAGATAAATAGAAGGATTGGTGCGCGCCGCTGTTTTAAAGGTGGTATAGTCTATTTTAAAAAAAGAAGCTTCAGGAAATGCAGCCGGTGTCAGCGCAGCTGTAGCCCCCTCCAGCCCATTGGTAACCACATGCACCTGAATTCCTTTTGTGGTAGCCTGCGCATATACTTTTCCAAACGTCTCTTTTTCCTTTTGGCCTATCGGCTGCTGCCCATTGATAAAATACAACACCGCCAGCGGCTGTTGCAATACAATGGCTGTAGAGTCGATATTAGAGTAGCCGCTCAGCGCAAAACCTTTAATGGGCGGTTCGGCATTTCCTTTACGTATTAGTTTGTCGGTGCGTTCTACAAACTCGTAACTGTCCAGGTCGGCAGGCAGGTTTTCGGGCGAAAATTCATATTGCTTTCCCTCTTTGGTGTAAACAAAACGAATGGCAAAGCTATCGGGCACTGCATTGGCAGGTATCTTCATACCCTCTGTAATGCTGGCGCCTTTCTTAAAGGGTAAGCAGTCCACTACTGGGTTATAGGTTAGCACAAACCATTGAAAAAGTAAAGTGCCGAGCAAAGCTGCAATCATAATGGCTGTTTGCGCAGCTTTTGCAAAAAGTGGCTGTATATATTTTTGATTGAAGAAAAGAAAAAGAATGGCCAGCAACAGCGCCACATCTTTTATAAAAGAAGTCAGCGGTGTGATGGGCAGGCAATCGCCAAAGCAACCGCAGTTTTTAAACTTGCCCGATGCCCAAGCATAGCCGGTTAAAAAAGTAAAGAAAACAATAAGCACCAGCAGCAACCAAAGCACTGCTCTTTTTTGCCAGCCCAAAAGAAGCGTCACGCCTGCCACAATTTCGAGTGTTATCATAGCTATCGACAGCGGCAACGCACCTTCGTGCAGAAAGCGGAAAAAGGAAATAAGGACGTTTTTGGCAAAAAAGGCACCAGCAGACAAGTCTGCATTCCACACTTCGAAAAACTCCTGCATTTTATAGGCAAGCCCCAGGGGGTCGTTGGCCTTTACCAAACCTGATAAAATAAAAAGCAGGCCTACAAAGAGGCGCAGGGTGGAAACAGAGAGCTTCATATGTTTTGGTGTGGTCAGCCCTTTTCGCCACGCAGTATCATGGCAAAAACGGCGTAGTTAATAATATCGAAATAGTTGGCATCAATGCCTTCACTCATGATGGTTTTGCCGTCGTTGGCCAGTATCTGCCGGATGCGCTGCAGCTTCATCAGTATCAGGTCTACAAAGCTTTCCTCGCTCATGCTGCGCCAGGCTTCGCCATAATCATGGTTCTTATTGTGCATTAGTTTTTTAGCAGCTTCAGCCTGGAATTTATACAAGTGCACCGCTTCTGCTACCGGCAATTCTTCGGGCGCATCGTTAGGCAAGCCCAGTTGTATATTGCCAATAATGGCGTAGTTGATAATACCCATAAACTCGCCTGCAATATCGTCGGCTACCTTTTGCTGCCTTTTCTCCTGTATGGTGCGTATGCGCTGCGCTTTGATGTAGATCTGGTCTACCACCGAAATGGTTCGCAATACCCGCCAGGCGGTTCCGTAATCTGCTGTTTTGGCTTCAAAAACAGCAATGCATTTTTCAATTACCGCGTCGTACTGTGCCGGCGTATCCTTGCTCGCATTCATAAGTTCAAGATAAAATTATTAGCTACATTAGCTTCAAAAGTAACAAAGAACAGCAAATGTTTTTACTCAATTGTAAGGGTAAGCTGCACCGCATTGACAGGCCGCTGGTCATGGGCATCATCAATACCACGCCCGATTCTTTTTTCAGCGGCAGCCGCCGGCACCAAACCGATGATGTATTGAGGCAGGTAGAGAAAATGCTGCAGGCCGGCGCGGGCATGATTGATTTGGGCGGGCAAAGCACGCGGCCCGGCAGTGCGCGCATTGATGTGGATGAAGAATTGCAGCGCGTGATACCTTCTGTAGAAGCTGTTGCTAAAACCTTTCCCGATGCTTTTATATCTATTGATACTTATTATGCTAAAGTGGCGCAGCTGGCTGTAGAAAGCGGTGCCTGCTTGGTGAATGATGTAACCGCCGGCGGTGTTGATGGTGAACTATTACCAACCGTAGCCTCGCTTAAAGTGCCTTATGTGCTGATGCACATGAAAGGAACACTGGAAAACATGCAGCAAAACCCCACTTACGAAAATGTAATGACGGAAGTTTTCGATTTTTTTTCTTTTAAACTGCAGCAACTACAGCAAATGGGCATTAACGATATAATTCTGGATCCCGGTTTTGGGTTTGGAAAAACCATTGCACATAATTTTCAGCTTCTTAAGAATCTTTCTTTCTTTGATCAACTTCAGCGGCCCTTGCTCATTGGCCTGTCCCGCAAAGGCACCATCTATAAAACTTTAAATATTACAGCAGAAGAAGCACTCAATGGCACCACTGTGCTCAATACCATTGGCTTGCTCAACGGCGCTCATATTTTACGCGTGCACGATGTAAAAGAAGCCGCAGAAGCTATTAAACTGGTAGAAGCCCTCCAACAATAAAAAAAGCAGCTTAAAGTAAAGCTGCTTTTTTGTAGCATAGAATGCAATAAGCTTTTTCAGCTAACGGTTGCTTTTGCATGTTTCCTGCTTTCGGGCACGTTACACTGAATTACGGACAATATTATTCAAAAGGTGCGGAATGTTTCTGGAAGTTGGACTAAAAACGGAGCCTTTCTTAATTAAGCCAGTTTATATAAACAAAACAACTCACCACGAGGGTGAGTTGTAAAGTTCGGGAAATTATTAATAACTATTAAACAAAATATTAATGTCCATGTCCGTCATCGGGCGTCACGCGCGGATCATTGCGATCATGGGAACCGC
>CBDTUH010000193.1:0-6485 GCA_965363375.1 uncultured bacterium | reverse complement strand
TTACGAAGCGGCTTTGCAATATTCGCAGGAGCGTCACCAGTTTGACAAACCCATTGCTTCTTTCCAGGGCATTTCTTTTAAGCTGGCAGATATGGCTACTGAAATTGAAGCGGCTGATTTATTAACGCTGCAAGCCTGCGACCTCAAAAACCGCGGCGAAAGCATGACCAAGCAAGCAGCCATGGCTAAATACTACGCCAGCGAAGTGGCGGTAAAAGTGGCCAACGATGCCGTGCAGATTTTTGGTGGCTATGGTTATACCAAAGACTTCCCGGTGGAAAAACATTACCGCGATGCCAAGTTGTGTACTATTGGCGAAGGCACTTCGGAAATTCAGAAATTGGTGATATCAAGAGAAGTGCTGAAGTAACCCCCCTGTCCCCCTAAAGGGGGAACTTAGGTCAGTAAAAGTTTTGTTGATAGCTAAAGTTCTTTCATTATAAAACGTCTCTTTTTCCTTTTGATTTTAAAAGGGAAAAGAGACGTTTTTATTTCCAGTTATTTCGGGTGAGCATGGATAAATGGTAAAGGGGAAACAGGCGTTTTTATTGATGAATCAAATTACTGCAGTAAAAGTGTGCGACGCAAGTAAAGCTGAAAAGAATTTTTATAGCTGGTTACCAAAAAACCCTTTTCATTACCTTTTGCACTTCAGCAGAAAGAAACAAGAAAGCCTTATATAAAATTGTAAAAAACAAAAACGTCTCAATTTCCTTTTAGCTATAAAGAGCTTTAAAAGAAAAATGAGACGTTTTGGCCTAAGTGCCCCCCTTTAGGGGGACAGGGGGCGAACACGGGTTTACTTTACCTCCTGCATTTGTACCAACCGGTAATAATAACCACCTTTTTGCATCAGGGCATCGTGGTTGCCGCGTTCAACAATCTCGCCTTTCTGCAGCACAATAATTTCATCGGCATGGCGGATGGTAGATAAACGGTGCGCAATCACAACCGATGTTCGGTTCTGCATCATGTTGTTAATAGCATCCTGCACCAGGCGCTCGCTTTCGGTATCTAAAGAAGAAGTGGCTTCGTCTAAAATTAAAATGGGCGGATTTTTAATCACCGCTCGGGCAATGGTAAGGCGCTGGCGTTCACCACCGCTTAACTTGGTTCCGCGATCGCCAATGTTGGTGTGGTAACCAATTTCCTTTTTGCTAATGTAATTATGCGCGTTGGCAATTTTCGCCGCTTCTTCTATTTCATCTTCGGTAGCATCGCCTTTACCAATTCGAATGTTGGCAGCAATGGTATCGTTAAATAAAATAGGTTCCTGCGTTACAATGGAAATCTGCTCGCGTACCGAGTGCAAAGAATAATCTTTTATGTTCACACCATCAATCAAAAGTTCGCCGCTGGTTACATCATGAAAGCGAGGAATAAGGTCTGCTAAAGTAGATTTACCGGCACCAGATGAACCTACCAATGCTATTGTTTTTCCTTTTTCTATCGTGAGGTTGATGTTCTTTAAGATAGTAACGCCATCATAGCCAAACGACACATTGCGCAGCTCAATGCTGTTTGTAAAATCTTGAAGTTTTTGCCCGGCTACATTTTCATCAATTGTATTTTTTGTTTTCAGCACTTCCTCAATACGGCCAATGGCAGCACTGCCTTTTTGCATGTTGCTAAAAGACGTAGAAAGTGATTTGGCCGGTGTGATGATGTTGTAAAACAGCGCGAGGTAAGTAATAAAAGAAGAAGCCTCCAGCGACGAAGAACCACCCAGCACCCAGCGGCCGCCAAAATATAGAATAGCGCAAAACATGAGCACACCCAAAAACTCCGACATGGGCGAAGCCATATCGCGCCGGTAAGAAATTTTATTTTTAGCCGTTAACAAATCGGCATTGATGCTGAAGAATTTGTTTCGCAGCATCTTTTCTACATTAAACGCTTTAATTACGCGCAGTCCGGTCAGTGTTTCATCCAGCACCGAAATAGAATCGGCATACTTGTGTGCCACTTCCATGGATTGGGCTTTGAGCGAGCGCGTAATGCGGCCGATGATAAAACCCATGATGGGAATAAAGAACAGCAAAAAAACCGTGAGCTGCGGGCTGATGATGAAAAGAAATGCCAGGTTTAGAATAATGGCCAGCGGGTCGCGTATCCAGCCTTCCAGCGCGCCCACTACCGAGGCTTCCACTTCGCTTACATCGTTGGTAATGCGGCTGATCAGGTCGCCTTTTCGCTGTTCGGTAAAGTAGCCAATAGGCAGGTGCAATATTTTATTATACAGGTCCGATCTTAATAAATTAACAATTCGGTTTTTGAGCGGGTTGAGGATGTAAAACGAAAGGTAAAGGAATATGTTTTTAAAAAAAATGGAACCAATAATCAGCAAACAGATAATACCCAGCGTGGCCAGTTTACCTTGTATACCACCGCCATTCTTTTGAATATTTTCTATCAAAAAATCGCGGATGGCCTGCACCACCGGGTTACTGGTTTGGTCGGTAAGGCCGCCAATGCCGCTTTCATCCCCCTTAAAAATCAGTTCCAGAAAGGGCATCAGCATACCCAGCGATACAATTGAGAAAATAATAGAAAGCACAATAAAAAGGAAATAGAGTACGATTTGTCCTTTATAAGCACTTAAATAATTAAAAATCCGGGAATACTTTTTCATGTATTGGAAGGCCGATGGCTTTGAAAAACGCAAAGTAACTAATTTTACCACCAATAAACCGAATGTAATATGGAGGAAGGAAAACGTCAGAAGCAGATAGGTGGCCTTTTGCAGCAGGAACTGAACGACCTGTTTCAGCGCATGGGCATGAGCATGATGGATGGCGGCATGGTGTCGATATCTACCGTTAAAGTAACACCCGACCTGCTGGAAGCGCGCATTTATCTAAGCCTGTTTCAGGTGAAAGATGCCGAGGCTACTATGAAAAAAATTGAAGACCGCGCCTGGGAGGTTAAAAAAGAGCTGGCCGCACGCGTGCGTCAGCAGCTGCGCCGCATACCGGAGCTGCGTTTTTTTAGAGACGATACGCTGGACCATGTGTTTAAAATGGAAGAACTTTTTAAGCAGATAAAGCCTCAGGATAATAGCGAACAAGAGCCAGGGAAAGAACAATGATAAAGTGGTATTTTGAAATGCTCAATATTCAACGTTCAATTCTCAATGATCATCTAAAAGGAAAAAGAGACGTTTTAAGTTTTTTAAATGGTGCTCTTTTGTGTTGGATATGGTTTACAGAAATGCCAAAAGGAAAAATAAACGTTTTGATTCAACAACTTAATGGAACAGCCGCGCCTTAAAGAAACTTCAAGAAAAAAGAACGCTTCCTCTTACTCCCCTTTAGGGGTTGGGGGTTTATTTGCGTGGCGCTACTTTAGGGCCAAAAAAACCACCAACGCCATTAATATTATTTCCTGGATATCTATTGTGGCCATCATGGTGGGCACGGCGGCACTTATATTGGTGCTGAGTGTTTTTAATGGTTTTGAAGGGCTGGTAAAATCGCTGTATTCTTCTTTTTATCCCGATATGCGCGTGGGCCCCACGGCGGGCAAGAACATAACGCTTACGGCCGAACAGCTGCAACAATTAAGGTCGGTAAAAGGAGTTAGAGACGTTTCGCTGGTGATAGAAGAAAAAGCCCTGCTCACCAATGGCGAGGCACAGGCCAACGCGGTACTGAAAGGCGTGGATGAAAACTATGTAGCCGTGGCTGGCGTAAAAGACCATATTGTTCGTGGCGAATTTAGCCTGGGTACGGCCGAAGAGCCGCTGCTGGTGCTGGGCGCCGGTGTGGAAAATGCCGTGGGCGTGCAAAGCGACCGCAGCCTGGAGCCGCTGCTACTATACACCGGCAAAAAAGGCAGTGTGGACATGCAAAACCCGCTCAATTCGGTTTCTTCCGGGCAAGTATACGCATCGGGCACCTTTATTATTCAGCAGGAGTTTGATAATAAATATGTACTCACCAATTTAGACTTTGTGCAGCAGATGCTGGGCATGTCGCCCGAAACCTATACAGCAGCCGAAATAGCCCTGGTTCCCGACGCCGACGAAGAGGACGTGCAGCAATCTATAAAAAATACTTTAGGTGCTTCTTACCTGGTGCAAACCCGCTACCAGCAAAATCAAAGTTTATACGCGGTAATGCAATCGGAAAAATGGGTGATCTATCTTATTCTTTCCCTGATACTGGTAGTAGCCGCCTTTAATATGATAGGGGCGCTTACCATGCTGGTGCTGGAAAAAAAGCTTGACATATCTACCCTGCATGCCTTGGGCGGCAGCCGCGGGCTGATACAGAAAATATTTTTAACCGAAGGCCTATTGCTGGCCGGCATTGGCGGGGGCGTGGGCATGTTGCTGGCGCTCGCAATTGCGCTGGCGCAAATTCATTTTCAACTCATCCCGCTGCAGGGCGGCTCTTTTTTGATTTCCCACTTCCCGGTAGAACTGCACGGTGCCGATTTTTTACTGGTAGGTGTTACCGTAGTTGTGATTGCCTTTATTGCCTCCTGGATTCCTTCGCGCAAGGCCGCGCAGCAGCAGTTTGTTTTGAGAAGCGAATAAGTACCGCTGTCCCACTAAAGGGGACACCTAAGTCAAAACGTCTCCTTTTCCTTTTAAAATTATTTTACAGCCAAAAGGGAAAAGAGACGTTTTGGATAACCGGCTTTAAAAATTTAATTGAGCTTTTGTTGCGTCGCACACTTGTACTGTATCAAACAATTCATTTACCTGTTTCCTATTTCTTTAATACTCTAAAAACAAAAACGTCTCATTTTCCTTTTAAATTAAAAGGAAAATGAGACGTTTTAATAATGAAAGCATTTAAGTAACCAACAAAACTTATCTGACCTAAGCTCCCCTTTAGGGGCCGGGGGTTAATAATCGCCCATTGTTTCGGGCAATTGCTCCAGCGCCTTAGCCAGCTGCTCATCGTTGGGCGCTACGCCGTGCCAGTTGTGGTCGTTTTCCATAAAGTCAACACCTTTGCCCATGATGGTACGCATAATAATGGCAATGGGCTTCCCCTTACCGGTCAGGCTTACCGCGGATTGCAGCGTAGCCACAACCTCGTCCATATCGTTACCGTTCATTTCCAGCGTTTGCCAGCCAAAGGCTTCAAACTTGCCTTTGATGTCGCCCAGGTCCAGCACTTTATAAGTAGGTCCGTCAATTTGCTGCCCGTTCCAGTCAATAGTGGCAACTAAGTTATCCACATTATTGGCCGGGGCAAACATTATGGCTTCCCAGTTTTGTCCTTCCTGCAGTTCCCCATCGCCATGTAGAGAAAACACCACGTTCTGTTCGTTGTTTAGTTTTTTGGCAAGTGCCGCACCAATAGCTACGCTCATGCCTTGGCCCAGCGATCCGCTGGCTACGCGCACACCCGGCAACCCTTCGTGCGTGGTGGGGTGGCCCTGCAGGCGCGAATCGATTTTGCGGAAGGTAGCCAGTTCTGCCACATCAAAATAACCGGCGCGGGCCAGCGTGGCATAAAACACAGGAGAGATATGACCATTGGATAAAAAGAACAGATCTTCCCCGTGGCCATCCATGGAAAAAGCCGGGTTGTGCTTCATAATTTTGAAGTACAGGGCTGTAAAAAAATCGGTACAGCCCAACGAGCCGCCGGGGTGCCCACTGTTCATACCATGTACCATCCGCAATATATCGCGGCGTATTTGCGAGGCGATGTCTGTAAGGGTTGGCATAAGTTTTTTGTGCTGTTTTAAACTTTTTTGCAAATAATGAATCCGATGCTTATGTGCTGCAAATGTGCAATCTTTTTTCGTATCAACTCCGATATTCCTTTGCCAATTAAGGCAAAAAAACACCACCCTAAAACACTTTAATCTTTTTTTTTATTTGAAAAGCTAACTATTTACACTTAATTTCGCCAACTGAAAAACGCTTCATGTATGCTAGATGTTTTACTCACCTGCATCGTCTCGTTCCTGATCACCTTTTTAGCCATCCCTGCTATTATCAAAATAGCGGATCTTAAAAAGTTGTTCGATATACCGGACGGACGCAAATTGCATACAAAGCCCATTGCCTCTTTAGGCGGCGTTGGTATTTTTTGCGGTTTTTTCTTTTCCTCTCTTTTTTTTATCTCCAGCCAAAGCAATCCCGAATTTCAATACCTTTTTGCATCAGCCGTTGTTATCTTCTTTTTAGGGCTTAAAGATGATATACTGGTTATCAGCCCCACTAAAAAGTTTTTAGGACAGATACTGGCTGCGGGAATCATCATTCATATGGCGGGTCTGCGTATTGATAGCATGCACGGCCTGCTGGGTCTTCAGCAGTTGCCAGAGGCTTTTGGTATAGCCCTTACCTATATTACCATGATCGTGGTTATTAATGCCTATAATCTTATTGATGGCGTTGACGGTCTGGCCGGTTCGCTTGGCCTGCTTACCACTAGTGTATTTGGTACTTATTTTTTAATGGCGGGCGTGCCTGCTTATGCGCTGCTGTCGTTTGCGGTAGCCGGTAGCCTGGCGGC
>CBDTUH010000192.1:0-6509 GCA_965363375.1 uncultured bacterium | reverse complement strand
TTCCATCAGGCTCCATCACGGTTACGTGCACATGCGCCGGCGCACTGCGCCCGGGGTAGGCGCCCGGTTTAAACGTGTAAAAAGTATAGCGGCCATCGGCGCCGGTTTTTACCCAACCCCTGATGTAGCCGTGCCGCCGTGCCCAGCCTTCTTCGTTGCCGCGGGTGGCATACACGCCAGTGGTATCGGTATGGTAGATGTAAACAATAACGCCCGGTGCAGGTGTGCGGCCATCGCTTTGGTATACGGTGCCTGTCAGTTTCATTTTTTGCGCAGCACCAGCAAACAGGGGCAGTGTATCTGTAGCGCGCAACGGTTTGTTGCCGTATTCAAAGAGGGCTTCGCAGCCTTCGCAGGGGCCGCCCACAAGTCGTCGATTTTCGGTTGCCTGCTGTTGCGAGTTGGCGCAGGAAGAAAATAAAAATACCAGGGGCAGCAACATTATTTTCATGGCTTTACTTTTAAATTTTTAAAAAATTGCACCGTTGCACCTGCCGTTTTTTGTAAAAGGAAAATAAGACGTTTTACCAGCTTTGCCACTGCCTGCTTTACAAGCGGCAGAAAGGAAGAGCCAAAAGGGTTTTGAAGCTTATATAAAGAGGTGGTAAAGGGTGCCTGTTTGTATGTTTTTATACAACCTTAATAATGCCTGTTTTTAAAAAATGCAGTTACTGATCAAAAGTAAAATGATACGTTTTTGCCCGCTTGTTTGAGTAGAAGAAACATATTAAAAAAAATTTCCCGAAAACAACTTAACCTCTACGCTGAAACGCTGTATGGCTAAGCTCTGGCGCAAAATGGCAATAAAGAATTTAAAGCCAGTTTATAGCAAATATTCGCTACCTTTTGATAACTAAACCGCTAATCATGAAAACACAACACCTCCTCCTGTTGATGACTGTTGTTGCATTGCTATTGGCTGCCTGCCAAAAAGATATCAACCGCGAACTTAATGAAACTAAAGACCTGGTTCGGGGCCAATGGAAAGTAGAAAGTATTGTAATAAATCAGAACATTGGCGGCGCGAACAACAAAAGCGTTCTTGCCGGCACCTCGCAGGATTATGTGGAGTTCAGAAACGACGATAAAATGTATACCTACTTCAACAACACCCGCGACACCTCGCGCTACGAAATCAAAAATAAAACCACCATTATTATTGACGGCGATAATGCCACTATCAGAATGCTAACACCCGGACAGCTTGTTTTGTATTCGAAAGACAAAGCAGGGAGTATTGGCTATGTAGAAGTGACCTATAGTTTGAAAAAGTAGTTCGGTGAGGTTGATATTTGATAAATGATGAACACCTGCAGAAGTATGTAAGTTTAACAGAATAAAACCTACTCCACCTTTCTGAACCTTTATCAATTTCAAAATGGGTTGATAAAAAAAACATACAGCAAAAAATCACTTTATTAGATTTCGTTAATTGCAACAGGTATCGCCTTTTATCCGTTTCATCTAGCCGGAACAAAAAAAGCAGCCCACAGGCTGCTCAATATGTAAAAGGAAAAAGAGACGTTTTATTTCCGGTTCAAAAATGCCGAATACATCCATACGCTTTTTTCCTGCTGGCGGATGTAGTCGCTCATGAGCGCGCTGGTGCCTTCGTCGTCTATTTCGGATGCCAGTGCCAGTATATCGCGCTGCATAGTAATAAGGTGCTTGTGCGCCTCCAGCACTTGCTGTACGGCCGTGTCGCCATCGGTTACGGGATTGCTTTCTTTAATGCCAGAATCTTTAATGTAGGTGCTGTAGCGGTGGTCGGGGTTGTAGCCCAGTGTAAGTATGCGCTCGGCCACTTCGTCTATCTTCAGCAGCAGGTCGTTGTACAGGTCCTGGAATTTCTGGTGCAGCTCAAAAAACTTATCGCCTTTAATGTTCCAGTGGTAGCCGCGCGTGTTCTGGTAAAAAACGGAATAAGCCGCCAGCAGTGCATTCAGCCGGGCGGCGAGTTCTTTTGCCTTTTCTTTATCCAATCCAATGTGGTTCAAATTTTCCATAATCGCCTGGTTTAAATTGTTGCAAAATGGTGTTGCAAAAATAACACCGTTTGCCACCCTGCCGGCTGACTTTGCGCAGCTTTGACCAAAACGTCTCTTTTTCCTTTCAAGAGTTCATAGTTCATAGTTGATGGTTCAAAGTAAACAGCCAATACATTTTACAAAACGTCTCTTTTCTCTTTTACCTGAACATTGAGCATTGAACATGCTCTCTCTATTTCCTTATTCATTATTTCTTGTTCCTTGTTCGATATTCTACCACTTCCTCACACATCCAGGTCCTGACCTTTTTCGGCGATGGAAGCACTACCCAGCACTTCGGAGCGCGTTTTGGGCAGGCTGTCGGGGTAGTTTTTCTTAATAAAAGCAATCATGTTTTCGCGCACATAGCAGCGCAGGTCAAAGGTGTGGCCCGCATTGCGCGCGCTCATCACGGCACGCATTTCAATGGTCTTGTCGTTAAGGTTGGTTACAGCCAGCCCGTTGGCGCGGCCATCCCACAGCGGTGTGGCGTGCAGCAGGCGTGTAAGTTCTTTGCGCACTTCCTCTACCGGCAGCGTGTAGTCGGCATAAATAAAAGCAGAACCCAGCAGCTGCGATGAGGAGCGTGTCCAGTTCTGAAAAGGTTTTTCAATAAAATAATTGATGGGCAATATCAGGCGGCGCTCGTCCCAAATGCGCACCACCACATAGGTAAGTGTAATGTCTTCTATCCAGCCAAACTCGCCCTCTACCACCACGGCATCGTCTATGCGGATGGGCTGCGTAAACGCTATTTGCATGCCGGCCAGCAGGTTGCCCAGCGAGCGCTGCGCCGCAAAACCAATGATGATACCGCCCACACCCACACCGGTAAGCAGGCCCGTGCCTATTTTGCGCATGCTGCTAAATGTAAGCAGCACAGCAGCAATGGTGAGGCCTACAATAAAAGCTACCAGTATGCGGCGTATAAACTGCAGCTGCGTGCGTATTTTGCGCTCGCGCAAGTTGTCGTCTTTTTTTACATCAAAACGGTTGATAATGATGTCGCGCGCCACATTGATGGCCTGTATCAGCATCCACGCAAAAACAATAATGAGCGCAATTTCCAGCCCGCGGCCAATGCGGTGCGCTATCACTGGCGGAAAGCGCATAATGGGCAGCAGCACGGCCAGAAAAAACAAGGGCAGAAAATAAGTGAGTGGCGTGCCCAGGTGGCGCAGTATGGAGCGAAACAAGGAAAAGCGCCCTTCGGCCGCTGCTTTTTTGCGCATAAAAAACGTTACCATCAGCCGCAAAACGAGCGCCAGCAGCAGCGCCGCGCCAATGATGATCAGGTTCCAGGCCCAGGGGTCGAGTTGCCATTGCTTTAATAATTCCGTTACCAGTTCCTGCATTTCGTAGGTATATTAGTGCTTCGCAAAATTGGGCTAAAATGGGCAGGCAGCCATAGGGCGGCGTAAATTCTAATGATGCTTTAATGAAAACTGGCAGTGGGCCGATGATAGAAAAACGTTGGTGATTGGTTGAAATGCAAAACGTCTCTTTTTCCTTTTAAGAAAAGTTGTGTGTAAAAAAGTAAGTCTATGCTGTTATGCCGAACTTGTTTCAGCATCTCTTTTTGATAGAAATAAATTGTTAGCACAGAGCGAAAAATGAAATAAGAGGTGAATGCAAAAACGTCTCTTTTTCCTTTTGCTTCGCTCCCTCAATATTAGATATCCCATCTAAATCTTAAATACCCAAACGTCTATTTTTCCTTTTGCGGCGGCGCCAGCTCCACATCGGCCAGCAGCATGTAGTGGTCGGAGTAGGATTTTACCAGGCGGTTGAATTGCAGCACGTTAAAATGTTTGGTAGGCAAAATATAATCGATCCGCAACGTAGGCGATATGCCGGAGTAAGTG
Organism: uncultured bacterium; assembly: GCA_965363375.1. Classification (GTDB taxonomy): domain Bacteria; phylum Bacteroidota; class Bacteroidia; order Chitinophagales; family Chitinophagaceae; genus Flavisolibacter. Next base: position 2,617 of record CBDTUH010000192.1, on the reverse strand, counting down.
CGGCCAATGCCAAAGCCCCGTTTCAAAAACGCATCCTGCAAATCATTGCCTCGTATGGTAAAGTAGGTGTAGGAGTTGGGCACATCGTTAAAGTCGCCTGTTACAATGTAGGGGTGCGGGCTCAGCGAAGTAATTTCTGCCACAATATCGGCCTGTCGGCTGCGGTGGCTAAAGCCGCGGCGCAGCTTGGTAAAAATGTTGCGCGAGTTTTCGAGCACGCTGTCGCGCTGCTTTATTTCCTCCAGGCTGCGGTAGTCCTGCTCTTTAAACTTTACTGACTGCAGGTGCGTGGTGTAAAAGCGTACTGTGTCGCCGCCAAATAAAATATCGGCATGTATCAGCGACTCGGGTTGCCCGGGCCGCGGGTAGTGCACCAGGCCGCTGTCCACAATTTTGTATTTCGAAAAAATAGCCTGCCCAAACCATTGCCTGCTGCCATCTTCATCCCACGAGTAGTAGAAATAAGGATAGCCCAGTTTTTTCACCGCATCAATATTGTTGTAGTAGGTAGAGTCGGTACTGTGGTAAAACTCCTGCAGGCAGAGCACGTCGGCATTCTGCTGTTTGATGAGGTCGAGCATTTTCAGCCTTGTCTGGCTTTTGGGGTTGTTATTGCGTTTCAGCTCCAGAAATCGGGCTACGTTCCAGGTCATCACGCGCAGCGTGCCTTCGGGCTTGGTATAAGTAAATTTATCGGGCGTGTGCACGGCAAAAAACACCGATATGCTTTTAAACCCAATCAACAGCGGCACCAGCGACAGTAAAATAAAACGGGGTTTTACAATAGCCCAAAAGAAAAGAAAAAGCACCAACACGATAAATATAATGCCGAAACCAAGGCCCAGCACCGATATGGCCCACCAACGTGAGGGATTGGAGTAAGGTGCGAGGCAGGCCAGCAAAAACGCAATGGCCACCAGCACATTTAACACCACAAATAAACGGATTACAAACAGCTTGTATCGGCCTGCCATTTCTGCAATTTACAAATCTTCTTTACTTGCGCGCTTCAATATTTCCTTTTCGTCTTCCGAAAGAGAATTGAAACCTTTCTGATGAATCTTTTCCAGTATCTCGTCTATCTTTTGCTGGGTGATAAGCGTGGTTTTGCTAAAAGGCTTTACATTGCTTTTGTAATACAGCGTACTTTTTACAGAAGTGCCTTTTTTGGGTTTAGCCGGGTTAAACAGGTTGGCGCACCAGTCGAAAAAGTTGTTTATCCATACGCTCCAGTCCTGCCCTCGCCGTAACATTACCACAAACAAAAAGCCAATGCCTGCACCTGCCAGGTGTGCTATGTGTCCGCCCGGATTGTTATAAGGAATGGTGGCCAGGTCAATAATTACAAATATCATGGTAATGACCCACAGCGGTATGCCGCCGTTGATCATAGGAAAAATGCGGTAGTTGGGCTGCAGCGTGGTGGTGGCAATGGCAACAGCCATAACCCCGGCCGAAGCGCCAATGGCCCTGGCACCTACGATGTTGGCATGCAGTGGCGGAATGGTATTGTAGGCCAGCAGAAAAGCCAGCGCACCGGCTATGCCTCCGTAAAAAAAGATGGGTGCGAGCTTGCGGTTGCCGGCCAGGTCTTGCAGTATATAGCCAAAGGCCCACAGCCACAGCATGTTGGAGATGATGTGCCAAACATTGTCGTGCACAAACATATGGGTCAGCAGCGTCCAGGGTTTGTACAGCAGCTTATCCAGTTGCGCCGGCAGGGCCACCCAGGGCATCACATCCTGCTGGTAGTAGCCTACGCCGCCTTTCCCGTGGGAGAAGAAATACAATACTTTTATAGATGCCAGCAGTACAAATACAATCAGGTTAATGGCTATCAAAAAGGTTAGCGCATTTCCATCCTGGCCAATCGTCAGCCGCTGTCCTCTTTTTTGTTGGTAATAACTCATGGTGTTGTTATAAAGTTACAACTTCAGGGGTCTTAATAAAAGCGATTACGACTATTTTTATTCCATATCAGAACCAGTATAAATCCGGTAAGCGCGCCGCCTAAATGGGCAAAGCGGGCCACATTATCGTTACTCATATTGGCAAGGCCAAAAAACAGGTCGATGGCTACAAATCCTATCACCGCCCACTTGGCTTTTACAGGCACAGGAATAAACATGATGAACAGTTCGGTGTTGGGAAACAGGTAGGCAAAAGCCACTACAATACCCATAACAGCGCCAGATGCTCCCAACATTGGGCCTAAAGACCTAGCTGCATTTTCAGCTGCCTCTATATTACCTTCAAGAATAAAATTATTCGCACGCTGCCATGCTATTTCCTGTATACCAAGGTGTAAAGCCGCTGCCCCTATTCCGGAAATTAAATAAAACAGTAAAAAACGCTTGGGCCCCCACATATTCTCAAGAGTTCGCCCAAACATCCATAACGCAAACATATTGAACAAAATATGCATAATACCCCCATGTGAAAACATATGGGTTGCAATTTGATATGGTTCAAACGAAACGTCGCGAATTGGATAAAGTACTAGTTTATCGGTTAGACCTAACATCATCTGCGCCAGGAATACCAGCACGTTAATGATGATCAGGTTTTTAGTAATTGGCGGAAACGGATCGGGGCGGGTAAATCTAAAATCGCTCAT
>CBDTUH010000191.1:0-6511 GCA_965363375.1 uncultured bacterium | reverse complement strand
GGCTGGTGGCGACTTTGCTGAAAACGCCGACAACCGCTTTATGCTGCGCCGTGCCCGCCTCAAGGTAGATTACCGCCTGCCTCATAATGGGAAGCCCCTGCCAAAGGCCTTATTTTCCTTTCAGATAGACGCTACCGAGCGTACGGTAAAGGTGCGCGATATGTTTGTAAAAGTGTACGACCCCGGCAAGCAGCATTTTTCGGTAACTGCGGGGCTTTTTGCGAAGCCTTTCGGTTTTGAGGTAAACCTTTCTTCTTCGGTGAGGGAAACGCCGGAGCGCGGCCGCATGTCGCAGATACTAATACCTAGCGAGCGGGGCCTTGGTGCTATGGTTTCTTACGAACCTGCCAAAAAAAATAAAAAGGAAATACAGCTTAAATGGGATGCTGGTGTATTTAATGGCCCGGGTTTGTCTGGCGATGAAGAATTCGATTCGTTTAAAGATATTGTGAGCCGTCTTTCAATGCGGCCTTTGTCCATTTCCGGCAGCACCGAGCTAAGTGCAGGCCTTTCTTTTTTGTATGGTGGCTGGCGCCAGCAAAATGCCACGCGGTATGAAATGGGTAGTATGAATGGCAGTAAATCTTTTGTAGAAAATACATCAGGCAGCAACATAGGTTCAAATGTGCCACGTCATTATTATGGTGCCGATGTGCAGCTGGAAAAAAAACATGGTTGGGGCAAAACAGAACTGCGCGGTGAATATTGGAGGGGAACACAGCCCGGTACCGCATCCACTACAGTAAATCCCGGTTCATTACCGTTGGGCCCTATGTACATCCGCAATTTTGATGGTGCTTTTTTCTACTTCCTGCAGAATATTGTAAATGAGAACTGGGAGCTGATGGTAAAATACGACTGGTACGATCCCAACACGGAAGTGGAAGCAGGGGAGATCGGGAAACTGGCTACCCACCTTACTGCTGCCGATATCAAATTTTCAACCCTTGGCTTGGGCTTTACCCGCTACATCAATGAAAACCTCAAAATATTGTTTTATTACGACCGCGTGTGGAACGAAACAACCCAGCTGCCCGGCTACACGCAGGATATAAAAGATAATGTTTTTACCTGCCGTATGCAGATGTCTTTCTAAATGTTTTGGCAGTTAATATTCCGGTAACATTAGGTTTACATTAGCTTAATTTACGGGTAATAATGCGGTAACAGTATGGTAATAGTTTCGCAACAAATCAAAGATTGTGAAACGAAAAATCTTGCTCTTACTTTTTTTGCTGCCAGTTGCCTGTATTGCTACCGCGCAAAAAAGTGGCATTATTGCCGGTAAAATAATTGACGCCAGGAACAATGCCCTGCTGCCCGGCGTAACGGTAGTAATTGGTAAAAGCAGTTCCGGCAAAACCTCCGATGTGGAAGGTCGCTTTCAGCTGGCCCTGCCTGCAGGCAATTACAGCCTTACGTTTAGTGCCGTAGGATACAAAACCAAATCAGTTACCGATATTGTATTAAAAGAAGCCGGTGTAGAAGAACTGAATGTGCTGCTGGAGCCACAGGTGGGTGAAATGGCAGCGGTGGTGGTTACCGCTTCGGCGCGCCGGGAGTCGGTTGCCTCTGTTTTATCGTTACAGCGCAACAATGCCAGCATATCGGATGGTATATCAAGTGAGGCCATTAAAAAATCACCCGACAAAAACATTGGAGAAGTATTAAAACGCGTAAGCGGCACCTCTATACAGGATGATAAGTTTGTAGTAGTGCGCGGCCTCAACGACCGTTACAATACCGCTTTAATCAATGGTGCCATTCTGCCCAGCACGGAGCCCGACCGTCGTGCTTTTTCTTTTGACATTGTTCCTTCCAGCATGATCGATAATATATTGATCAATAAAACGGCGTCGCCCAACCTGCCGGGCGATTTTTCAGGCGGACTGATACAGATACAAACAAAAGATATTCCATTTAAAAGCTTTTTAAGCCTTTCGGTAGGCACGGGTTACAACAGTATTTCTACCGGCAAGGAATTTAAAATAGGACAATTAAGAAATACCGATTACCTCGGTTATGATGACGGTACCAGGATGATGCCTCAAAAGTTTCCGGGCCGCAATCGCTACCTAAGTTATAACGCCGATGCTACTCCGGAGCGCCGGCTGGCCGCATCGCGCCTGATGCGCAATAATTACGGCGAACGTTACCGTGGCAATGCGCTGCCTTCCTTCAACTTTCAGCTTACCTGGGGCGACCGCAAAAACCTGAAAGGTGGTGGTACCATTGGTTCTGTAGTTGCTCTTACTTACCGAAACGCGCAAAACATTTCGCACAACATTCGCCGCGATTACCAAACACCTGGTGATGTAAGTACAGCACCCGGCAACCTGTTTTTCGACTACCGCGATACCGCTTACTCTTTCAGCACCAACATGGGGCTGCTGGCCAACTTTGCCTACAAAAAAGGAAGCAACAAAATAGTATTGAAAAACATAGCCAACCGCACGTTCGACATCAGCAACCTGCACCGCAGCGGCTACAACTACGACAACCGCCAGTTCGTAAATGTTACCGGTACTGTACCTGTTATCAAATCATTGGTAAGTTCTCAGCTGGAAGGCGATCATGTGCTGGGCGAAAAAAACAACCGGCTGAACTGGAACATCAACTATAGCCTTACCGCCCGCAGCCAGCCCGACTACCGGGTGCTGCCTTATGCCAAAAACATTGACGAGTTGAATGATAAAAGCGCATCTTTCAAAGTGGTATTGCGCGATACCTATCGCTTCTGGTCGGAATTGAATGATAATGCATTTGGCGGACAGCTGAATTATACATTACCGATTACATTCTTTAACCAAAAGCAGCAGCTAAAAGCAGGCCTGATGGGGCAATATAAGATTCGCAATTTTGCTACCCGTATTTTCCGCTACGAGCAGGCTTCTGCTACCTTGAACCCGGCGCTTACGTCCATGCCAGCTCGCAGCATTTTTAATGACGGCCATATTTATGAACAAGGTTTTGTGCTGGGTGAAATTACCAACAACACCGACAGGTACGATGCCACATCGGGCCTGTATGCGGCTTATGCCATGATAGATGGCAGCATCAGCGAAAAGCTGCGCGCTGTATATGGTGTGCGGGTTGAGCAGTTTGGTTTTACTGTGAATACGGCGGATTTTTCAGGACAGAAAGTGGAAGTGGTGCGCAGCTATCTAGATGTGCTGCCTTCGCTAAACCTGACCTACAAATTAACCGGCAAAAGCAACCTGCGTTTCTCCGCATCGCGTACCGTATCGCGTCCAGAGTTTAGAGAAGCCGCCAACTTTGCCTATTACGATTTTGTGCGCAACGCACAGCTAAAAGGAAATACAGACATTGAAAGAAGCCAGAACACCAATCTCGATCTTCGGTTTGAAACTTATCCTGCAGGAGGTGAAATTTTATCAGCATCCTTTTTCTATAAACACTTCAACAAACCTATTGAGCAGGTAGTAATGAATGGCTCTACGCCCAGCAACCTCATTCTTTCTTTTACAAATCCTAATGCAGCCACTACTTATGGTGTGGAAGCAGAAATAAGAAAGAACTTGGCTTTTTTGAACGATGCGCCCTGGCTGGAGAATTTGTTCTTTAACGTGAATGCAGCTTACATGCAATCGCGTGTAGATTTTAATGAAAGCAGCAACGCTTTCGACCGTAAAAGAGCACTGCAAGGCCAATCGCCCTGGCTGCTGAACGCAGGTTTGCAATATGCCTTACCGGATAACGATATTTCCTTCAGTGCACTGGTCAATCGCATCGGGCCGCGCATTGCCGCCGTTGGCTTTCAGGGCTATCCAGATATTTATGAAAACGGCAGAACGGTAGTGGATTTTCAGGCCGCGGTAAAAGTGTTGAAAAGCAAAGGAGAGCTAAAACTGAACCTGTCTGACCTGCTGAACCAGCGCGCTATATTTTACCAGAATGTAGATGCAGCAGATGCTAAATCTTACAACAAGGCCAAAGACCGCGTGCAGTACGATTACCTGTACGGCCGCAATATATCTGTAGGCTTTACTTACAACTTTCGTTAGTTAATAATTGCATAACGGCAGCGTAACATTAAGGTGATACTTGAAAAGTTCTTTTGCACAGCAAAACAATATTTAAAAATGCCAATTATGATGTTTCAAAGAAAAATGTTCAGGGTATTAATGGTGGCTTTATCAGCAACGGTTTTTGTTGGCTGCTCCAAAAGCCTCGATGATGATGAAGAAGAAATTTTGTTGCCGCCAACCGTAACGGTTTTATCAGGTTCACTGGCCGAAAGCAAAACACTGACCGCTGACAAGCAATGGACGCTGAAAGGTTATGTATATGTACCCAATGGTGTAACATTGACCATTGAGCCGGGCACTACCATTGTAAGCGATGTAACCGACAAAGGTGCGTTGTGTATTGAAAGAGGCGGAAAGATTATTGCCAATGGAACAGCCGAAAAGCCAATTGTATTTACCTCCGGAAAAGCAGATGGTGCAAAAGCGCCCGGCGACTGGGGTGGCATTGTAATTTTAGGAAAAGCAAAAACCAACCGCACCTCTACACCCGTTATAGAAGGCGGGTTGGACAGGCCTTTTGGCGGCAATGATGACAACGACAACTCCGGCTCCATGAAGTTTGTGCGCATTGAATATGCAGGCGTGGCTGCCTTTGCCAATTCGGAAATCAATGGGTTGACATTGGGCGGTGTAGGAAGGGGTACCACGCTTGAAAACATACAGATAATTTATGGCAATGACGATGCGTTTGAGTTTTTTGGCGGTAATGTAGATGCCAAAAACCTGGTGGCTTATGCTACAGCCGATGATGATTTTGACTTTGATTTTGGCTATACCGGTCGCATTCAGTTTGCCGTTTCCCTGCGCGATCCGCAGTTTGTAGATAATGGCGATGCCGGCAATGGAATAGAAGCCGATAACGATGGCACCGGATCTACAGCAGCCCCCTTTACACGCCCGGTTTTATCCAACTTTACGTTTATTGGTCCAAATGGTGCAAGCGGCACACTGGCTAACCACAACTTTGCCAACCGCTGGCGCCGTGCCGTGCAGTTTGAGCTGCGAAATTCTGTGATGCTGGGCTGGCAAAAAGGCGGATTTTCAATGGAGTCGGCAGCTACCGCGCAGGCTTATAAAGACGGTACTTCAAGCTTTAAAAACAACGTGGTGCACTCCAATACAACAGATGCTATTTTCAGGGTGGATGCAGCAGCGGCTGGTGTAATTACTAAAGATGAAGTAGAAGCCAAAGCATTGGCTGAAGGCAACACCAAACAAACAACAACGGATGGTGTATTGACGGCGCCGTTTGCCATTACCAATCCAAACCTTACGCCGGTGGCCGGTGGCCCTGCTGCTTCGGGCGCCGACTTTACCGGGCTGGATGCATTTTTTACACCAACCACTTACAAAGGCGCCATGGGCACTACTAACTGGCTGCAAGGCTGGACCCGTTTTCCCTCACGCGGACAATAATAACTGTGAAAACATAAACTTCAAATGCCCTGCACCACAGGGCATTTTTTAATTGTATATTATGATGAAACTAAAACGTCTCATTTTCCTTTTGGCTTTAGGCATTAGCATCACCGCTTGTAACAACAGCAATAATCAACAGCGTGCAAAAGAGGAAACAAACATGGTGAATAACAAATTGACAAATCTTTTTACACAAATCGATTCGGTTGAATTTTACTATTATTCAAAGCCGCAAAATCAAAAGGAAAATGAGACGTTTTTGATCAGAGACACCCTTTTTATAAATGCACTTGCAAGCAATCTTCAATTACAAACAACCGAAAAAAAAGAATGTGGGCACTTCATAAAAATGTATTTGTTTAAAAAGGGAGATGTGTATAAAACGGTGTATGCTTCAGTGGGAGGCAGCTGCAATTACCTGGCCTACGCGGTAAACGGTAAGCCTTTTTATGCAGAGTTAAGCGATTCATTTAAAAGTGAAATGCAACGTTTGATTCCGCCAATAAAACAAGCAGACTAAATAAACACAAAAGGAAAAAGAGACGTTTTATGCAGCTGTACAAAACGTCTCTTTTTCCTTTTGGCTTTTTGTTTTTACATTTTTAATTTGTCATTTTACATTCTTCCAAACGTCTCTTTTTCCTTTTAAACATGAAAGGGAAAACAGACGTTTTTATTTGTGCGAAGAAGTGGCTGCGGCCGATGCGTTTTTCTTTTGTGCATCCAGTGTAAAACCAATGGAAGTGCCAATGTCAACCTTGCTGCGCACGTGTATGCTGTGGCCGTGCGCTTCCACAATGTGTTTGCAGATGGAGAGGCCCAGGCCACGGCCCTGCACATCGCGGCTGCGGCCGGCATTGGTGCGGTAAAAACGTTCAAAAATCCTTTCGGTATTTTTTTCTTCTATGCCCATGCCATCGTCGCTCACTTCTACCAGTATGCCCGTGCCGTCGGTATCGTACATGCTGGCCGTGGTGTTGCCGCCCACCTTGCCATATTTTATAGAGTTGTCTACCAGGTTGGTGAGTACCTGCCGTATTCTT